>JASFUN010000001.1:0-28648 GCA_050050255.1 Anaerolineales bacterium
TCCAGGGATGAGATGAAATCGATCTTCAGGGCGCTAGCTAAACGGTTTCATCCCGATCTGGTAACCGATGCGAAAGTAAAGATCTGGCGGCAGGGTATCATGGCCCAGATCAATGAAGCTTACGCTGCGCAGGATATGGCCGCGTTGAGGAAATTCACCGAACGGCCGGATCGACCAGAAGAGGTGGTTGAGAAGACGCGCGAACAGCGGATCGCCGACATGCACAAGGAAATCCGCCGGCTGGATCAGGTCATCCGTAATCTCGAACGCGAGTTGAAAGAGTTGATCAACTCCCACACTGTCAAGTTGATGCTGGAGGTAAGCATCGCCTCACAGCAGGGCCGTGATTTGCTAAAGGAAATGGCGGATGGGATGCGCGTTGAAATTGCCCAATTGGAAGCTGAACTGGGCGCGTTGAGCTGATATTTTTTTCGGTTGAAGAGATTTAAAATGAGTAGGGGCGACCGCAAGGTCGCCCCTATGGCATTTATTGACCATGTGTGGCCCTGTGATTCCGTGGTTCACATGGGTAAGCTGTGGTGTTCACGCAGTTCAGGCGGTCAGCATTTGCCTCAACACGGTGTGCAGTATGCCACCGTTGCGATAGTAATCGATTTCGATGGGGGTATCCAGGCGTGCCACTACGCTGAACTCGATTTTATCGCCGCCATCCTTCTCGGCAATGACGGTCAACTCCTGGCCGGTTTTCAGGTCGTTGTCAAGGCCAAGGATGCTGAAGGTTTCTTCCCCGGTTAGGCCGAGCGAAGCGGCGTTCTGGCCCTCTTTGAATTGCAGCGGCAGGACGCCCATACCGATCAGATTTGACCTGTGGATGCGCTCGTAGGATTCTGCAATGACCGCTTCGACCCCCAGAAGCAGGGTTCCCTTTGCAGCCCAGTCACGCGAGGACCCCGATCCATACTGTTTACCGGCGATGACGATGAGCGGGGTACCGGTCTCCTGGTACTTAACCGCTGCTTCATAAATGCTCATTTGCTCATCGTCCGGGAGATAGCGGGTGACGCCCCCCTCGACATCCGGAACGAGCAGGTTCTTCAAGCGGATATTGCCGAAAGTGCCGCGCGTCATCACGCGGTCGTTGCCGCGGCGCGAGCCGTAAGAATTGAATTCGCGCGGTTGGACATCGTGTGCCATCAGGTATTTGCCGGCAGGGCTTTCGACGGGGATCGCTCCGGCAGGGGAGATGTGGTCGGTCGTGACCGAGTCTCCAAGCAGCACCAGGACGCGTGCTCCCTGGATCTCGTCGATGGAAGGGAGTTCGGCTGTCAGGTCCAGGAAGAAAGGTGGCTCTTGAATGTAGGTGGAATCGGGATCCCAATTGTATAGTTCACCGCCGCTGGTGGGGATCTCATTCCAGGTTTCATTACCTGTGAAGACATCGCGGTAACGCTTCTGGAACATTTTCGGAGATATGTTCTGCTCGATGGTTTTGCGAATTTCCTTGTTCGTTGGCCAGATATCGCGCAGATAAACAGGTTCTCCCTGTTTATCGCTGCCGAGAGGTTCGTTGAGCAAATCAATGTCGACGGTACCGGCGAGCGCATATGCGACCACCAGTGGAGGGGAAGCCAGGTAATTCGCCTGAACATGTGGGTTGATGCGGCCTTCGAAGTTGCGGTTGCCGGAAAGAATGGCTGCGGATACCAGGTCTACCTCGTTGATCGCTTTGATGACCTCGCCCGGGAGCGGTCCGCTGTTCCCAATGCAGGTTGTGCAGCCATACCCTACGATGTTGAACCCGAGTTCGGCGAGCGGTTCCAACAACCCGGAATCATCCAGATATTCCGAAACAACCTGCGAACCGGGGGCAAGGCTGGTCTTCACGTACGGCTTAACTCGCAGCCCCTTTTCTACGGCTTTTTTAGCGACCAATCCGGCTCCGATCATGACGCTCGGGTTGGAGGTGTTGGTGCATGAGGTGATAGCTGCGATTACGAGCGCGCCGTGGCTTATCGAGTCGACGGTGCCGTTTGAGCGTACCTGTGATTGTTGGTTAGCTTCGATTTCGGTCTTGCCGAAACCACCTTCCAGTTTTGGCTTCGTCACGGCCTGACGAAAGGTTGGCTTCATCTCTGAGAGCGGAATGCGGTTGTGGGGCAGCCGCGGTCCGGCCAGGCTCGTCTCCACCGTGCTCATATCCAGTTCGAGCAGATCCGTATATTTTGGTTCTGAGGCGCTTTCGGAACGGAAGAGCCCCTGGGCTTTAGTGTATCTTTCGACGCGATCGACGAGCGCTTCAGATCGGCCGGTGAGTCGAAGGTAGTCAAGCGTGACATTATCAACGGGGAAAAAGCCCATTGTTGCGCCATATTCAGGAGACATGTTGGCGATCGTGGCGCGGTCGGGCAGCGACATATGGTCCAGACCAGGGCCGAAGAATTCGACGAACTTACCGACCACGCCGTGCTCCCTGAGCATTTGCGTGATGGTCAGCACGAGATCGGTTGCGGTGACGCCCTCCGATAACTGACCCAATAATCGAAAGCCGATCACATCCGGGGCCAGCATCACGAGCGGTTGACCGAGGATAGCTGCCTCCGCCTCAATGCCGCCAACCCCCCAACCGAGGACCCCCAGGCCGTTGATCATCGTGGTGTGAGAATCGGTCCCGACAAGCGTATCCGGAAAGACGAAGGTCATTCCGTCAACCTGCCTGGTGAGCACAACCTCAGCCAGGTATTCCAGGTTGACCTGGTGGACGATGCCCGTTGCCGGTGGCACAACGCGGAACTGCTGGAAAGCATCCTGACCCCAGCGCAAAAATTCGTATCGTTCCCGGTTGCGCTGGAACTCAATATCAGCGTTGCGTCTTAAGGCATCCGGTGAGGCGAAGAAATCGACCTGAACCGAGTGATCGATGATGAGATCGACAGGAACCTGCGGGTTGATCCTGGAAGGGTTTCCTCCCAGACGGGCTAGAGCGGAGCGCATGGCGGCGAGGTCGACAACCGCTGGCACGCCTGTGAAATCCTGCATGATGACTCGCGCCGGTTGGAAGGGTACATCCGTGCGGTGCTCGCTGCGTGGCTGCCATGCGGCGAGGTTTTTCACATCATCAGACTTGATTTCACGCTCATTAACCTGCCGCAGCACGGATTCCAAAAGCACACGGATGGAGTAGGGCAGACTTGAGAGCGACGTCAGTCCGGCGTCCTCCAACGACGCTAACCGGAAGTAGCTGAGTTTCCCTTCTTCCGTCTCCAAAGTTGACATTGTGTTGAACGGGTCATTCATTGAAGTGGCTTCCCTTCAAGTGTTGACGATCTGGTTGCACCTTATAGGAGAGTATAATCGAAGGATTAAAAGTTTTGTCGTCGTCTCATTCATGCCCTACTGCCCTTAGCCATTAAACATGTGCATGGGCGGACGAATTTCCCAATAGACCCGCTCGAATGAAGGTGTAAACTGTTTAGAGGCGATCTGCCTTATGAAGCTTTCACCCCGGGAGCGAGGTGACCACTTCGTCCGGGGCATGAGCTGGGTACAGATCGGGGCTGCATGATCGATTGCGACTGCCGATCATTGATTCGAAGATGCATTCAGGTTCACAGAGCGGAAAACTAGAGTATGCAAGCCGAGCAGACCAGTTCCAAGGATGTCAACCAGGCTCCCAACTCAGATTTGTATGAGTTGAATAGGCTGACTCGGGGGATTCTTTACGCTCCAGATATCGAAAGCCTTTTAAGGGAAGCCACACGCCATCTCATACGTTATGCGCAGGCCAGTGGTGGCTATGCTTGCGTGTGGGATGATGCCCTGCAAGCAGTAAGTTTGGTTTATGAATCCAACCAACCACCCACGCTGTTCCCAATTTGGGAGGGCAGCAGTCCGGGGAGCGGGATCAGTCAACGAGCACTCGAAGGTGGAAGGGCGCTGACGCTGGATCTTGGAGCGTTGGACCCTGCCCTGATTATCGAAATATCCCCCGGGCTCCGATATGAAGGGGCGATTGCACTACCCTTGAGCGTTGGTGAGAGTTGGTTGGGGTGTATCGTTTTAGGAGTCCCCGAAGCGAACGAGTTCTCAATTACGGATAGGCTGTTCTACGATCAGGTCGTCAACCTGGTGTCGCTCGCTTTTTCGAAGCTGCAAGCGCTGGCGGGCGAACGCAAGCGCAGCAGTGAACTTGAGGGTCTCCACAAAGCAAGCCTGGGATTTACATCGAACCTTGATTTAGAGACCGTTCTGGATGCGATTCTGGAAAGCACGCTCGACATGATCGAGGCAGACGACGCTCATATTTTTCTCTATGAAGACGGCGATCTGACCTTTGGGGCTGCCCGCAGGGTTGACGGACGCACGATCGGCCCCTACTCTACGCCGCGGGAGCACGGGCTGACCAGCGCGGTGGCTCGCAGCGGTGAAGCGATAGCAATACCCAACGTAGATGAGCACCCGCTCTTCACCGATTGGAAGTGGGGAGGTTCGATTGTAGGTTTGCCGTTAAAAGCAAGCGATCGCGTGGTTGGTGTGATGAACATCGCGCTGATGCAGCCGCATGAGTTCGATGAGGCTGAACTGCGGGGCTTACAACTCCTGGCGGATCAGGCCGCGATCATGGTCCAGAACGCGCGCTTATTCGAACGCGTGGTGCGGGAACGACGCAACCTCGAACTTGTCTACGAGATCGCGCAGGACCTGGCCAACAGTCTCAACCAGGACGAGATCCTCGAACGGGCGTTGGCCTCCACGGTAAAACATCTGAAAGCCCATTCAGGTGAGATCTTCCTTTTCGATGAACATTCAGGCAAGCTTCATCTAAGAGCCTCCTCCCGACGGGATGGGTTGAAACTGTTGGAGATAGATGAACCCTATAAGCTGACCCTGGGCCATGGCTTGATGGGCTGGGTCGCACAGCACCGCCAATCCGCGTTTGTTCCAGACGTGAGCCTGGATGAGCGCTGGGTGATCTTCGAAGGCATAGATGAAGCCGTGTCCACTGCAGTGGCAACCCCGCTCATTTCAGGCAGCACCCTGATCGGGGTCTTGGGGGTTTTCCAGACCGAAGTGGGTGAGTTTACCGAAGACCACCTGCATCTGTTGGATGCGATCGCCCGCCAGTTGAGCCTGGCAATCTCGAACGCAAGGCGCTACGAAGCGCTTGAGCGCAGAGTCGCGGAGCTCTCTGTCGTGCGTGAGGTCGTCCAGGTCGTCAATCAGCGCCTTGAAATGAGGAGCTTGCTGGAAGAGATCGTTCACCAGGTTGGTGAGGTCGTCGGCTATCCGATTGTAGAAGTATATCTGGTCGACGGATCGGAGCTCGTTCTCGGCGCGACCTATGGTGGTCCCACTGATACGGCGACCCGCTACACACTGGCAGAAGGGGTGCTGGGACGCGTGGTTCGCACGGGCGAAGCGGCGTACTTGCCTGATGTCCAAGACGATCCTGATTACGTGGAAGGATGGGAGAATACGCTTTCTGAAATTGCAGTTCCATTACGTAAGGAAGACATGGTGATCGGGGTTCTCAACGTCGAATCACCGGCAATTCGGGGGTTAAATGAGGAGGACGTTCGCCTGCTCAACGTCCTCGCAGACCAGATCTCAATCGCCATCGAAAATGCGGCGCTCTATGACCGGCTGCGCGAGCACGCTGATGCACTCGAATTAATGGTAGCTGATCGGACCGCCGAGTTGGCGGAGGCGCTCAACAAAGCTCAAGCGGCGGATAAGTTGAAGACAGACTTTGTTTCCGACGTCTCACACGAGCTGCGCACTCCCTTGAGCAACATCCGTCTGTACCTCGATTTGCTTCGGCGAGGTCCTGAAGATCGTATTGAGAAATATTTGCAGACGCTTGACCGCGAGACGAACCGCCTGGTTGCATTGATAGAGGACCTGCTGGCCATCTCAAGCCTGGACGCGGGGACATCCATGCCGGATGCCAGGGCACTCGACTTGAACAAACTCGCACAAGCGCTCGCGGAAGACCGTAAACGTTTGTATTCCGACCGGGACCTTCAGCTTTCGCTGAATCTGGCTGCCGTCTTGCCCACCGTGCAGGCTGACGAAAAGATGATCTCACAGGTCGTGGCCAACTTGATGACCAACGCGCTAAATTACACGCCGCAGGGAGGGCACGTGGTGCTGTACACCGAGCTAGTTGAAAATGAAGAAGGGACCTGGGCGACACTATCTGTGTGTGACGACGGCCTGGGGATCCCCGGCTCCGAGCTCGACCGCATCTTTGACCGCTTCTTCCGCGGCAGTATCTCGCGCCGGACCGGCACTCCAGGTACCGGCCTGGGGCTGTCGATCTGCAAGGAAATCATCGAGAGGCATCAAGGTCACATCAGCGTGGAAAGCAAACCGGGCGAGGGGAGCACATTTACAATCTGGCTGCCCTACACCCGGTTGGTTGAGTGGGAATAGCGATTTACGTGGTTTACCCAAGGCCCAGGGCAGCGTAAATCTCCCCGAGCTCTGTGTTCTCTTTCAGTAGTTTCAAGAATGTGTCCAGTTTCTCGGGCTGCCCGAGCCGCGTCTTGCCGTGCGCCTCTTCGATCTGGTTGACGGTCTCCATAGTATTGTCGTTCACCAACAGGATCGGCACGCCCAACTGCTCGGCTTGCTTGATGATCAAAGGGCTGGGATGCAGGTTGCCGGTGAGGATCAGCACGACGGTTGACGTCTCGAGTGCAGCCAGTTGAATGTCTGTACGGTCACCACCCGTGATGACCGCTTTGTTTTGATAGCGCCGGAACCGGGAGAGCGCGGCTTCTGCGGTCATCGCGCCCACGGTGAGCGATTCGGCCAGCGCCTCCGGGTTCAAGTTTTCGGTAAGCACTTCGGCCTCAAGCAGTTCGACGAGTTCGCCAACGCTCAACGCCGAGAGCCGTGGGACGCTGGGCAGCGCGCCCAGGACTGTGATGCCCTTAGCCTCCAGGAACGGAACTGCGTATTCGCTCAAGAAATCACGGCCCTCATCAGGCACCATGTTGAGGATGACCCCCAGCAGTTGTTCGCCAAGGCGGAAGCGCGCCGTCAGCACGTCGTCGACCAACCGCATTTCGCCACGATAAGGGACGATAACAAGGGCGGGCGCGCCAAGCACCTGGGCGACATGCAGGTTGGATAACCCCATCGCATAGCCCTCCCTCAAGCTGCCGCCACCTTCGAGCAGCAGCAGATCCTTACCTTCGCTGATCTTTTCAGCGCGCGCCTCAATCTTCTTGATCAAATCCTCTCCATCCAGCCCCTTTAACCGATTGCGGAGCGTGGATGGCGTCACGATGATCGGTGACACATCAATTGGATCACCTTCCAAGGAAAGCGATTTATGCACAAAGACGGCATCCTCATCGGCGAGTTTACCCTCTGGTGTGCGCCAGGGCTGCGTGCTGACCGGTTTGAGATAGCCGATCTTATAGCCATCCTCTTGCAGGATGTTGCCAAGGGCGAGGCAAACAGCAGTCTTCCCTGAGTAGGGTTCGACCGAGGTTATGTAGAGTGATTTCATTTGCTACTCCCTGATTGTGTTACTTCAGATTTGTCATTTGAACTATCACCTGATTTGAGGATGATGCGCATGTCAATGGCGATGCCCCCCTGGCCTTGCGCGTAAACGATGAATGGGTTGATATCCAGCTCGGCGATCCTGGGGAAATCAAGCACAAGTTGGCCGATGCGCATGAGCGCGTCGACCAGAGTATCCTGATCGACAGGAGGCTCACCGCGCACGCCGTCCAAAAGCGCGCTGGCCCGGATTTCTTTAATCATTTCGTTGGCTTCTTTCCTGGAGAACGGCGCCACACGGAAGGATACATCCTTCAGAGTTTCAACATAGATCCCGCCGAGACCGAACGTGACCAGGGGGCCGAACTGCGGGTCGCGGTTCATACCGATCAGGACCTCAAGGCCCTGCGGGACCATTTTTTGAACCAGACAACCCCAGATGCGCGCTTCTGGCAGGTAGCGTTGGGCTCGGTAGGTGATCAGGTCGTATGCATCACGCACGTCGGTGGCGTTCTCCAGGCCGACCTTTACTCCGCCGACATCTGTTTTGTGAAGGATATCCGGAGAAGCGATTTTCAGGACGACAGGATAGCCCATTTCATTGGCGAACTCCACCGCTTCATCGGCGCTTTCGGCCAACTGTGAAGCGGGGATATCCAGACCGTACGCGGTTAGGATTGAGCGCGCTTCTGCGTCGCCGATGGACACCCGTCCATCGGACAAGACATCATCGATGATCTGCGCGACAGCTTGCTTATCGACATCAAAATGTTCGTACTCCGGAAGGGGTCTCTCCTGATTTTTCCTGTAGCGACTCATGCCCTCTAAAACCATCGCTGCACGCTCGGGAAATCCGAAGTTGGGAACGTTGTGCTTTTCAAGTATCTTCGTACCCGCTTCCACGCGCGCCTCACCCATGAAGCAGGCCAGGACGGGGAGTTCAACCTGGCTGGCGATGTCAGCGATCACCTCAGCGGTCTCAACAATTTCGGTCATAGCCTGTGGGGTCAATATGACGAGCACGCCGTCCACATGAGAGTCTTTCACAACTTCTTCCAGTGCAAAACGATAGCGGTCTGCACGCGCATCGCCGAGCACGTCGACCGGGTTGGCTGCGCTGGCTGCATCGGGTAGGAATTCTTCCAACGCCCGTATGATCTTCGGATCGAAACGCGCTAGCTGTAGCCCGGAGCGCTCGATCGCATCCGTCGCGAGGATGCCGGGCCCTCCGGCGTTTGTTACGATCGCGATCCGATCGCCGTGCAGCGGAGGTAAATATCCGAAGGCAATTGCGTAATCGAAAAGGTCCTGCAGAGAATGTGCGCGGATCACGCCGGATTGTTGGAAAGCGGCGTGATAGGCTTGC
The DNA here is from genome assembly GCA_050050255.1 of Anaerolineales bacterium. Classification (GTDB taxonomy): domain Bacteria; phylum Chloroflexota; class Anaerolineae; order Anaerolineales; family E44-bin32; genus E44-bin32. The sequence continues at coordinate 8,843 of JASFUN010000001.1, forward strand.
TCCGAGCCGGCCAGGGAGCCGGTGTGTGAACTGACGGCCCGCGAACCTGCCTGCGTCACGCCGGATTTTAACGCCACGATTGGTTTTTGTTTGGTGACCCGACGGGCGACTCGGATGAATTCCTGCCCATCTGACAGACCCTCAATGTAGCACAGCAGCACCTTCGATGTGTCATCTTCCATCCAAAGCCTGAGCAAATCGATCTCATCGACGTCGGCCTTGTTGCCAAGCGAGACAAATTTACTCAACCCCAGTCGACCCGCCTGCGCCCAATCGAGAATGGCTGTACCCAGCGCACCGGATTGGGACATGAAACCCATCGGGCCTTGTGGCGGCATATCGGCGGAGAAACTGGCGTTCATAGGGGTGAAAGTATCGATGACCCCCAGGCAGTTTGGACCGATCAAGCGGATGTCGTACTCTCTGGCGATTTCGATGAGCTCGCGCTCACGCTCGAGACCTTCCATTCCCGCTTCTCGAAAACCCGCGCTGATCACGATCACAGCCGGGATGCCCTTCTCGCCACACGTCCGCAGCGCATTGGGCACGTATGGGTACGGGATTACGATCACGGCCAGGTCGATCGGCTCTTCGACATCCGTGACGGATGAATAGGCTTTCAGTCCGAGGATTGAATCAGCGCCAGGGTTGATCGGGTAGACTTTACGGCTTCCGTCAAAATAACCACCGTTTACGAGGTTGTCGAGCACAGCGTGCCCGAGTTTTTCCTCATTTGTTGACGCGCCGATCACGGCGATGGCTCTGGGTTCGAAGAATGCTTCAAGCGACACTATTAAATCTCCAGGTTGGGCAATTTCCGTAGTGTAACGTCTCTGTGCAGCCAGGCACAGGGACAAGGCTCATAAGATTGGCAGGAAGATATCGTATCTGCACAGGTGATCTTATTGTAATAGAGTGGGTTTCCATCTAACTGCTCGCGGGATTAGATCCTGCATGCATCAGGGCTGCGATGGGTTCAAATGATTGGCGGTGAAGAGCGGATGGCCCTAGCTTGCGGAGCGCTTGTTGGTGTTCGGGGGTGCCGTAGCCCTTGTGGTTGCGGAAACCGTAGCCGGGATATTTTTTGTCATAGGCGATCATCTTGCGATCGCGGGCGACTTTGGCCAGAATGGATGCCGACGATATGGAAAGGACAGAGACATCTCCATGTGGAAGGGCGGTCTGCGGGAGCGAATTTTCGGGGAGCAGCAGATGATCGATAAGCAAGAACTCTGGCGGAATCTTCAACCCATCGATCGCTCGCTGCATGGCCAGGCGCGTCGCCGCGATCATTCCCAACGAATCCACTTCCTTTACCTTGACCATTCCGACGCTCCAGGCCAGGGCGATTTTCTTCAGGGATTGCTCCCAGTGCGTTCGCTGTTTTACGGAGAGCAGCTTCGAGTCTCGGACCCCATCTAATTCCTCGAGCAGGTCATCCTGGTCCACTGGCAAGATGATCACGCCGGCCGCCACCGGTCCTGCCCAGGCTCCGCGACCGGCTTCGTCGATCCCGGCGATCAAGCGGTATCCACGATTAAGCAGTTCAATCTCGAGATTAAGGTCAGGCCAGTCAGGCTTATGATTTGCCGGTTTCATAATTTCCTTGACGGTCGTTCATACGGATCTGGATGAGGTCTGCGAACATGGCGATCGAATCGCGCAGAATGTGGATTCGGCTGCCCCGGTTGAAGTACCAGTTAATCGGGATCTCTACGATCCGGAAGCCGCGTTTTCGGGCTATGTAGAGTATTTCCACGTCGAAAGTCCAACCATCGAGCGTTTGTGCCTGGAAGAGCTCCTGCGCCACGCTCGACCTGAAGCACTTGAAACCGCACTGCGTATCCTGGATTCCGGGCAGCGTGATCAATCGAACGAGCAGGTTGAATACGCGCCCGATCCAATGGCGGTAAGCCGGCTCACCAATCCTTCGCGCTCCGGGGGCTTCTCTCGAAGCGATTGCGATATCGTAATCAGGCCCATCGGGGGGTAGAAAACGGGCGACTTCTGCGATCGGCATGGATAGGTCCGCATCGGCGATGAAGCGGTACTGCCCTTGAGCTTCCAGCATCCCCTTTCGTACGGCGAGCCCCTTGCCCGCACGCTCCTCCGAGTGCGCATGGATAAATGCATAGCGGCGATCAAAATCACGTGCGATTTCCAGAGTTCGATCCTGGCTACCGTTCTCGATGACCAAGATCTCGTACTGATAGGGTTGTGATTCGAGGAAAGCGATGATCTGCTTCAAGCTGATGGGGAGACGATTTTCCTCGTTATGGGCAGGGATGATGATGGATAGCAGGGGTGCCACGCAAGGCTCCAGGATGACGTAGGCTCACAATTAGACCGTATTGGCGAGGATCAGGATGGCGAAAATACCGATGATGAAGAGCTCGACGACCGCCATGGCGACCAGCAGGATGATTTGCCTGCGCGATAGCGGGATGCGCCTTTCGCGCAAGGAGCGCTGCTCGCGGGGTGTAAGCGCGGGAGCCTCGTTGGCATAAAGCAAGCCGCGTTCTTCACCGGAGATCTCGGGCAGGTCCACGGGCGCATCAGGCCGTGGTTCGGGTTCAGGGGGCGCCTGTGCTTCCTCTTCGAGCTCGGGTTGTGGCGGATTCGTCAGTGCCTGGACGATATCCCGGATGTCATCGCCGTCCATGATCGGTTGATACTCCTGGAGGTTTGCGGCGAAGTGATCCACGGCATCAGCGTACACGATGCGCACCTTCGATTGAAGCGAATCGACATGGGTGCGCGGGTCTGTAAAAATGAGCACCGGCTCGATTTCCGGCAGTCCGAACCCTTGTTCACGCAGGTAGTTTAGCAGTGCGTCGGCCATGTTCAACGCGCGTTCCTGCAGGTTTGGTTTTGCAGGGGTGAACTTACGTGAACTGCCGCCGCCAATTTTCAACCACTCCTCCCCTTTTGCCTTGAAGACCCCTTTTATTGGCGTGGGGATAATCAACCTGACACCTTGTGGGCCGAGCAAGATCAAGGGAGCGACCATCGAAGCATCGGGGATCTGCAGGTTGGTGAGCGCCTGATAGGCTTGATCGAGATCCTTGTCGAGGCGGTTCACGATCCACTTCAGAGCTTGCATATCTCCGTACCAGCCGAAGCCGTGTTCAAAGGTTGCTCGGACGCGGTTCTCAAGACTGATTTCGCCCTGCTCGTCGATATATTCGGAGAAGTCTTGTTTTTTCATGGCTCTGTTTCTGCTTAGCCGCCGTGTAACCCGGTTATCGCAGACACGATTGCGATGTGCGGCTGGCGGTCAGGCCGCTCATCATGACTACAAGCCATTATAAAGCAGACGCCGGTCAGGACAACCGGAAAACAGGGTGGACTTTACGGCTATAATCTAAATCAAGAGGTATCCATGAAGTTCAGCCCACGAGTCTTTGTTTTCAGCGCCCTGATTTTGCTCTCAATGTTCCTGCCCATGCAGGCGGAGTCTCAGGCGGATTCACAGGTACTGCTGTTGGAAACAAGCGGCCCGCTCACGCCTGCGATGGTCGAGTACCTGGAACGCGGCATCCAAAGGGCGGAGGACGTTAACGCGGAAGCACTGATCTTCCAGATGGATACCCCCGGAGGCTCCGTGGATCTGATGAACCGCATGGTGCAGAAGATCCGTGCCAGCGAGGTACCAGTGATCGTGTACATCGCACCGAGCGGCGCGATCGCAGGCAGCGCCGGTACGGTCATCACCCTGGCAGGTGACGTCGCCGCGATGGCACCGGAAACAGCCATAGGTGCGGCGAGCCCGGTTGGAGGTCAGGGTGAGGATCTTGGGGAGACGATCGCGGCCAAACAAAAGGAGATCCAGAAGGCGACCGTGCGGGGGCTTGCCGAGCGCAGGGGAGATCGGGCAGTCGCTCTTGCGGAGGCTACGATCGAGGATGCCAAGGCGGTTTCATCAGAAGAAGCGCTGGCTGCCGGATTGATCGACGTAGTGGTAGAGGATGTAGATGCACTGCTGGCGGCCGTTGATGGCTTGGAGATACCGGGTGCCGGCGGAGAGCGTTTGAACGTTGCGGACGCACAGGTCATCGTAATCCCCCAAACATTCATCGAGCGTTTTCTGCAGGTGCTGACCAATCCAAACATCGTCTTTCTCTTAATTACGGTCGGGGTTCAGGCCGTTTTAATTGAGATCTCAGCTCCCGGTGGATGGGTGGCGGGGTTCATCGGTGTGGTTTGTCTGGCCCTGGGTGTCTACGGCCTCGGAATCCTGCCAGTAAACTGGTTTGGGTTGGTTTTTATCCTGACGGCTTTCGTCCTGTTCTTCCTGGAGATCAAGGTACCGGCGTATGGAGCCTTGTCGGTCGCGGGGCTTGCCTCGTTCATCGTGGGTGCGCTGGTGCTGTTTAATTCAACCACGGCTCCCAGCTTCCTGCGTGTATCCATTCCCCTGGTGATAGGGACAGGGATCGCCACGGCAGCTTTTTTCATGACCATCGTCACCTTTGCGATACGGGCACAGATGAGAAAGCCGGAGGTCGGAAGGGAAGCGATGATCGGGCGCGAAGGCATGACGCGGGGCGCGCTCTCACCATCGGGGATGGTCCATGTAGCCGGGGAGCTGTGGAGCGCAGTCTCGAAATCCGGCGAGGGCATACCGGCCGACACGAGGATCCGGGTCGTTGGGGTTAACGGACTGCGGCTGGAGGTTGAAGCCAGCGACACGCCGACGGGTTGACTCATAATTATTGAAAATGTACACTTGCGCCAGGAAAGTCAGGAGGGTTTTATGACATCATCCGCCTTTCGCTTGATCGTACGAACCGGCCCAAACCCCGGTACGGTAACTGAATTGACCAAGGAGGTCAATCTGATCGGGCGTGATGTGACCAACGATGTCGTCGTCGGAGACGCTGAGGTTTCCAGACAGCATGCCCGTGTCACGCGTACACCGGGCGGCTACGTACTCGAGGATCTTGGCTCGACCAACGGCACTTTTGTCAACGGCGAACGGCTGACGACGCCGAGGGTTTTAAACCCCGGGGATTTGATCGCCCTGGGAGAGACGGTCACGCTCACCTTTGACGCCGTGGCGCCGGAAGCTGCCGCGACGGTTGCGCGCCCGGCTGCCGAGCAGCCTGAGACCGTGCGTGAGGCACCGCAACCTCAAGCTCCCCCTGTACAACCGCAGGTCCCCGTTCAGCCAGCGGCGCCACCGGCAGAGAAAAAACGCCGCTCGCCGTGGATGCTGGCGGGTATAGGGTGCTTTGTGCTCATCCTGGCTTGTGGCGGATTCCTGTGGTTCATGGACGCATTCTATCCGGATATCCTCTACGCTCCATTGCGCTTGCTTGGTTTTTATTAGACATCCGGACTGGCGCGATCTTTCAGACGGGCGGTGTATGCCGCCCGTTTTTGTTTCCGCATCACGCCTTAACCGGGCATGAGATTACCTGTAACCTTTCCCCTTTCACGACATCCAATACCTGTATGTTGAGATTTTGATAAGAGGAGTATCCAATGGAAATGGAGATCACTTTCCCGGGCGGTGCGCGCGTCGACGCGCAGTTCGGACCGTACACGGTTAGGACCGATCAACCGCCGATGGGAGGCGGCGAGGGTTCATCACCGACGCCGTTCGCGCTATTCCTGGCTTCTATCGGCACCTGTGCCGGTATTTACGTCCTTGGTTTCCTGCGCCAGCGCGGGCTGACGACAGAAGGCGTCCGAATCCGCCAGCGGATGCACAGCAACCCCGCTACCGGGATGGTCGCACAGGTCGACCTGGAAATCGAGGTACCTGAGGATTTCCCGGAGAAGTACCGGGATTCGCTTGTGCGATCGGCGGAGCTTTGCGCCGTGAAGAAGCATTTTGAAAACCCGCCATCCTTCAGCATCAGCACACAGACGGTGGAACGAGCCAGGACGTAATTTACCCTGCGCTACAATAGAGGGTGGAGATGTCATGATACTCAAACGCTCCACCCTCTTTTTATTGCTGATCGCGGCATTAGCAGCATGTGTCGGTCTGCCTGAAACAAGCGCGAGCTCCCCAGACACAGATGCCGCGACTTCCCAGACGGCGCACCTCAAAGAGCAACGTGAAAGCATGGTCCGCGAAGGGATCATCGGCTTCGGGATAGAATCGGAAACCGTCATAAAGGCGCTGCGCGAGACGCCTCGGCACGAATTCGTGCCGGAAGAGTTTCTTGATCAAGCCTACGCCAACCACCCGCTGCCGATTGGATTCGGGCAGACGATCTCCCAGCCTTACATTGTGGCGCTGATGTCGCAGGAACTCGGCGTCGCACCAGGGGAGAAGGTCCTGGAGGTAGGAACCGGTTCTGGATACCAGGCAGCCGTGCTGGCGGAAATGGGGTTGCAGGTTTACTCAATGGAGATCATTGAGCCCCTGGCCGAGCGCGCCCAGGCTCGCCTGCAGGAGCTCGGCTACGAACAGGTCCAGGTGCGCAACGCGGATGGGTATTATGGTTGGCCGGAAGAAGCGCCCTTCGACGGCATACTGGTGACTGCTGCGCCAGATCATGTGCCCCAGCCATTGCTTAGACAACTGAATGTCGGCGCAGTCATGGTTATCCCCGTAGGGCCGGTTGGTGGTTATCAGGAATTATGGAAGATCAAGCGCGTCTCTGAAGAAGAGTTTAAATCAGAGAGCCTCGGGGGTGTGCGCTTCGTGCCACTCACCCGATCCGAAAAAGATGAGTGACCCGGACCCTCTCAATCTGGCATGGTGTGGTCATTCCGCCGATTACGCAGTTTTAAAAGAGTAAGCTCTAGGCAGCATCGTTCCTACCGAAATAATTTGCGACGAGATAAGCGCCCCAGCCGATGGCAAGTGTTCCCTGCAAGCCGACATCAAGAGCGAGCATCGCAGCGACCACCCCGCTGATCCCGGAGAAAGCTCCGTTCACAGCCCAGGCCCATGGTATCCAACCAGGGTGCCGGCGTTCTAATCCGCGCAGGCCGGAAGCAAACGGCATGCCCATCAGAATGCCCAGGGGCATCAGCATGGCAATCATCACCAGCCATCTAGCCAATTCAGGTGCAGGAAGCATCCAATGGATAACAGGCGAGGCAAGCAGCAGAGTAACCCCGAGATACACGAGCAGTCCCAACAAAGCTTGCCTTATTTGGAAACGGGGGGACAGCCAGCTGCCAATGCCCGAGCCGAGGAGCAGGATGAAAAGCACCCCGGCAAGTGATTGCGCTGGATGGTCCAACAGCAGCGTGAATTGCTGAATGAGCGGGATTTCGACCAGTAGATAACCCAATCCCAGGCCTGCAAAAAAGACCATGGCCCTGAACTCGGGTCGGTCAAGCGGGCGATCGCGAGCGCTGAAAAACAACGCTGTCAGGACCAACACTGTGGCGAGCACGGACATCAAACCCAGCAATACAAGGAGGACGAAATAGCCGCTGCCCCCGAAGGGCTGCCAGAAGGTCCCCAGTGATGCAATGACTTCAGGTGTCTGAGCCCAGCGGAAGAAGTGGTTGAAATACGGTTTGTCATCCACTGCAGGGGTTAACCGGAAAGGGTATTCGTCTGCCGCTGCGGGATGATTTAGCAGCGCATCGAAGAGCTGGTGGTAGATAGGCTCAGGCAGACGGTTGAAGCGGTTGATCTCCCCGGGCTTGAGGTCCGGCAGGAGAACGGCATCGAAGGCATTGCGTTCGAGAAACTGGCGAACAGATGCGATTTCGTTTGGAGTAAAGGCGCGCGGCGAGACGAGAATGGTAGCTGTGCGGATTCCACGCAAAGCGATCGTGTGTTTGCGAATGTCCTGCACGCCGGCCCGGCGCAGCGCGGCAAGCAGCGTGTTCCAGGCGCGCACGGAATCACTGGGCGGGGTGCCGATCCAGCGCGTGATGACAAGGATCCCCTCTGGATTGAGTCGCGACCAGGCATCGGCGAAGGCGTTGACGGTCAGCAGATAATCCTCGCTGAGGCTGAAAGCACCTGAAGTGACCGGGTGAAAGACGTCGCTTAGCGCAAACTCGATCACATCATAGCTGTTGCTCTTTTCGGCAAGTACGCCCCGGGCGGTGCGAGGACGAACATCGAGATCAGGATGGTTGAGCAGGTTGTAACTATAGCGGTCGTAGCTGTTGCGCAGCAGGTCCGTCAGGATGGGCTGATCGTTGGGCAACGTGAGCTTCAGTCCTGGCTGAGCGAGCGCTAGAAGGGCCGGAGTCCCCGCACCCCAATCGAGTATGAGCACCTCAGCTGCAGGGCGGAGCGCGTAGGCAATCGACGATGGCATACGGCGTCCGAGGTCGACAGCGACTTGATCCCGGGGCGATAAGTGTGTGATCGGGTAGGGTCCCTCCCCGTCCAGGAAGGCGCCCGCTTGTTCGGGCAGCGTTAGCGCTGCATTCAGGCTTAGCCCCGGGAAGCTGTGCAACCCCGGTCTTTCGATGACATCGAGCCGAACGGTCGAGCCCCATTCCTTGACGGTATGCTTGGCTTCGCTGGCAAGCTGGGCGGCGCTCAGGGGTTTGTAGGGCGAGAGTCGCCATTGAAGCGCTCCAACCGGGATGGAGAAGCTGAGCAGCGCAAAAGCGGCGGCCGTCATGAGGGCGAGCGCATATTTTCGCGAGGTACTTAGCACGACAGAGGCTAACAACCCGAGGGCGATGATGAAACCGATCGTGCCTTCGCCACCGATCCAATCGATGGCAATCAGCGCCAGGGGGCAGCCGATAGCAGCGCCGATCATATTTGCAGCATAAGGGCGATAGGCATCCGTACCCGCCGCGTCGAGGGCTGAACCGATCGCCCATCCAGCTGCCAGGAAAGGTGCCCCGGACAGCGCAAAATACAGCAGTAAGATCCACCATTGACGCGGATCCCATGCGATGCTGTAGGAGTCGAACGGCAGCAAATTCAATGTAAAGTAGGCTGCCAATACGGCGATGGAAAAGAAAAGTGCCAGAAGCGGGGGTGGAGGCTTCAGCCTGCGTGTCGCGAGCAGTGCCCCGCTGGCAGCAAAACCCATGGTGGCGATGCTGATGACGACGAATGCGAAATGGTAAAACTGCTGAACGGCGATCAAACGGGTGAGCGTGATCTCATAAGCGAGGCTTGCTGCTGAGATCAAGAGGATCCCCAGAGTGTGTCGGCTGTCCATTGGCCACATATGCAGTTTGATTTTACAGCAACAGGAGCACGACTTGTTAAGCGGCTGGGGGCCGGGCTTCTGCCCATGTTCGGGTATGATTGCAGGCAGGAGTTATGCGGATCGCATGGAAATCAAACCTGAAAGCCTCGCAATCCGTCTCATGCTGCTGCTTGGCTTGTTTTTGGGCCTCGATTCCTGTGGGTTGCAAGCCAGGCGCGCCCCTTCGCTTGACCACGGGCCCGGCGTGGCTGTGACGCAAGTCACTGAGGACGCTGCTATCGGCGGATCACAGGGTGCGACCGGACAGCCCACCGCCAGCTCTTCCGCAACTGGCGCGGGCGTGAAAGCAACATCCAAACCGCAGTGTACTGAACTACAGGGGCGCTTCGACCAGGTCGAGTACTCAAGCCAGCTCACTGGTGAGTATGTGCCGGTGTTAGTCTACTTACCGCCCTGCTATTCGGAAACGGATGAATATCCGGTGCTCTTCCTTCTGCATGGCAAACCGCAGGATGAAAAACACTGGCGCATCCTGGGAATCGACGAGGTCGTCCATCGGCGCATTCAGGCGGGTGATCTGCAAGGTGTGATCCTGGTCATGCCGCAGCAGCCCGAACCGCTTTTCAGCCAAACGGATGGGGGTCCAGGTTCTTATGAGGGGGAATTCATCTCCACGCTTGTCCCTTTCATCGAGTCACGCTATGCGGTGAGCAGAGAACCTGCCCGCCGAGCACTGGCGGGAATCTCGCGTGGCGGGGTATGGGCTCTTGAGATCGGCTTCACGCACCCTCATTTTTTTGGAAGCGTAGCCGCCTTGAGCCCGGCCCTGAACGTCAATGTGGCACGCGAAGCATACGACCCAATGTATCTGGCTCAAAATGCAGAAACGTTGACCGGGCGTATTTTCCTGGCCAGCGGGGATGTTGATTCAGCAGCCGCCGATACAGAAGGCTTGCATTTGATTTTGACCCGACGCGGGATAGAGCACCGCTACACGACTGTGCCGGGCGGACATGAGGGTGCTACCTGGGAACAACTGCTGGGCGAGATGCTGGATTACTTGGCCCGGGATTGGTAAAAAAACTGCGCAGGGACGACCATCCGTCCCTGCGCATTATTCTCACGCTCAGACCGCTTCGAAAGTCTCCGAGCTGGGGATGGATTCAAATGTCAGACCATCTTGGCCACGCTCAACATGGATGATGTCCCCGGGGGTTATCTTTCCGCCGAGCATCTCCATCGCGAGTGGGTCCTGAAGCTCACGCTGGATGGCACGCTTCAGCGGCCTGGCACCATAGACCGGCTCGTATCCGACTTCGGCTAGATAGGCTTTGGCATCTTCAGTGACTTCGAGTTGATAGCCCTGTTCCTGCAGCCGGCCGCGCACGTGGCGGAGCTGAATCTCGACGATCTGCTTGAGATCCTCGCGGCTGAGGCGATGGAAGATCACGATCTCGTCGATTCGGTTGAGAAATTCGGGCCGGAAGTGTTGTGTCAGCAGATCGCGCACTTCGCGCTCGGTTGTGTCGGCGGTGCCTTCATCACTGTCCCACAGTTCTGTGCCGAGGTTGCTGGTCATGATAATGACCGTGTTGCGGAAGTCCACGGTGCGACCCTGGCCATCGGTGAGCCGGCCGTCATCGAGGAGCTGCAGGAGCACGTTGAAGACCTCATGGTGGGCCTTCTCGATCTCGTCGAGCAGGATCACGCTGTATGGGCGACGCCGAACGGCCTCCGTCAGCTGACCGCCCTCTTCGTAACCGACGTAACCCGGGGGAGCACCGATCAAGCGCGAAACGGTGTGCTTTTCCTGGTACTCGCCCATGTCGATGCGTACCATTGCCGACTCATCATCGAACAAAAATTCAGCCAATGCGCGTGCAAGCTCGGTCTTGCCGACCCCCGTCGGACCGAGGAAAATGAACGAGCCGATGGGGCGATTGGGATCTTGAAGACCCGATCGTGAGCGGCGGACAGCATTTGCGACAGCCTTGATAGCTTCGTCCTGTCCAACCACGCGGCGGTGGATGCGCTCTTCCATGTGGAGCAGTTTCTGCATCTCGCCCTCGAGCAATTTGGAGACCGGGATTCCCGTCCAGCGAGAGACGACGCCGGCGATATCCTCCGCGTCGACCTCCTCTTTCAAGAGCGCCGATTCGCCCTGGATCTCCTTCAAGCGCTGCTCTTGCTCCGCAACCCGCTGCTCCAACTCGCGCAGGGTGCCATAGCGCAGCCGTGCAGCTTCTTCCAGGTCTGAATTGCGTTCAGCCCGTTCGATTTGCAGGCGCGTCTCTTCGATGCGCTGCTTGGTCGATCGCAGCTCCTGAATGGCATCTTTCTCGGCCTGCCAGCGGGTGGTCAGCTGATTGGATTCTTCGCGCAGATCAGCCAGTTCACTCTCGATGCGTTCCAGGCGCTCACGCGAGGCCTGATCTTTCTCCTTTTTTAGCGCCTCGCGTTCGATCTCTAATTGCATGATCTGCCGGTCAACCTCATCGAGCGCCTGAGGTTTAGAGTCAATCTCTGTGCGTAAACGGGCGGCCGCCTCATCGATCAGGTCAATCGCTTTATCGGGCAGGAAACGATCAGAAATGTAGCGATGTGAAAGGGTTGCAGCCGCGATCACGGCGCTGTCCTGAATGCGTACGCCGTGATGGACTTCGTAGCGATCCTTCAAACCCCGCAAGATGCTGACCGTGTCCTCGACGCTAGGTTCAGCGATGAAGACTGGTTGGAAACGGCGTTCAAGTGCGGCGTCCTTCTCGATATGCTTACGGTATTCATCAAGCGTGGTTGCGCCGATCATGTGGAGTTCGCCGCGCGCCAGCATTGGCTTGAGCATATTGCCAGCGTCCATAGCCCCTTCGGCCGCGCCGGCTCCAACCACTGTGTGCATCTCGTCAAGGAAAAGGATAATTTCGCCGGCTGAATCCGTGATCTCCTTCAAGACAGCCTTCAAGCGTTCTTCAAACTCGCCGCGATATTTTGATCCAGCGACGAGCGCGCCCATGTCCAACTGAACTATGCGCTTGTTCTTGAGCCCCTCGGGAACGTCCCCGTTCACGATGCGCTGTGCAAGGCCTTCGACAATAGCGGTCTTACCCACGCCGGGTTCCCCGATCAAAGCCGGGTTGTTCTTGGTGCGGCGCGAAATGACCTGGATGACGCGACGGATCTCTTCGTCGCGCCCAATAACCGGGTCAAGCTTGCCGCGTCTGGCGAGCTGGGTGAGGTCGCGGCCATACTTCTCCAACGCCTGGAATGTGTCTTCGGGATTGGGCGTGATGACCCTTTGCGAACCGCGGATGGAAGTGAGGACTCCAAGGATCGCTTCAGGGGTAATCCCGAAAGATTTCAAATGATCAGCCTCGGGTCCGCCGGCGAGCGCCAGCAGGATGTGCTCGGTCGATACGTACTCGTCCTTCATTGAGGCAGCCTGTTTCTCCGCGACCGCCAGCACGTCGGAAGCGCCGCTCGACAGCCCGGGTTGGCCCGCAGCACCCTGCATGCTCGGACGCGCCGATAGCTGATTTTCAATCTCTGCCGTAAGCCTGTGAGTACCGCCGGCAAGTTTCGACACGATCGCGTTGACAACGCCTTCAGGTTGGCGCACGAGCGCCAACAGGATATGCGCTGGTTCGATATCAGGATGTCCGTAATCGCGGGCGATGGACTGTGCATCCATCAAGCCCTCCTGTGCCTTCTGTGTATACCGTTCCAAATTCATATCTGCACCTCGATTAGTGAGATCAAGCTTTCATAAATCTCTTCAATTAAGCACGCGCCCGGTTGAACCTGCTCATGCGATCTTGATTATAGAAAGCTTGCATATGAGTGCCGTTGGAGCGGCGTTAACGTAAGATTTACAGAAGAGTTAATGGATTTCATATGTCGTATTTGGATACTTCTAACGTACGGACGTTATCTTTTAATGCGTAAGCTAGATACGGAAACTTCACTTTACGGAGGATTACAAATGCAAAGGTATTACATCACACCACGTGGTTATCGGCCGATGCGCAGATATCAGCCGACAGGCTTCAACGGAGGCCGTCGCTTGCCGATCGATGTGCGCGCCGATGATGATGGATATGAGATCACGGCTGAGGTCCCTGGCCTGACAGCAGAGGACGTCAAGATTGAGATTCTTGATGACGTCGTGACCCTGCGGGCTGAGCTCGAGACGGAAGAAGAAGGCGATCGTGTGCTCCTGCGCGAGCGTGGACCGATAGCGTTCGAACGCCGTTTGCGATTACCAGACCCTCTGGACGTTGACGGGGCGGAAGCGAAAATCGAGAATGGCCTATTGCGGCTCCACCTGCCTAAGGCAGAGGAAGCACGGCCAAAGATGATTGAAGTTAAAGCCTGAAATGCTGCAGGTATAACTGCGGTACAATGGGCGGCGAAAGCCGCCCATTTTTTGTTAACTAAACAGGTCAGGGTTACATGTTTCCGATCAGGGACACTATACGCTCCAGATCCTTCCCGCTGGTCAATCTGGCGCTCATAGCGGTCAACGTCCTGGTGTTTCTCTTCCAAGCCTCGCTAAGCCAGCAAGGTTTCATGCGCATCATCCAGGTCTACGGGCTGGTTCCGGCGCACATCTCGCTCTCGCGCCCGGTGGAATTCTTCACGGTTTTCTCATCCATGTTTATGCATGGAAGCTGGTTTCATCTCATCAGCAATATGTGGACCCTGTATATCTTCGGCGATAATGTAGAAGACCGTATGGGATCGTTCCGCTACCTGGTCTTTTATCTGCTCGCCGGATCGATCGCGGCGGCGACACACGTGATTTTTGCGCCAAATTTGCAGCAGCCGACGGTGGGTGCCAGCGGAGCGGTCGCCGGGGTGTTGGGGGCTTATTTTCTGCTGTTCCCGAATTCCAGGGTGGTCACTTTTATCCCGATCTTCTTCCTCCCCTGGTTCGTACAGATCCCGGCCTTCATTTACCTCGGCATCTGGTTTCTCTCACAGCTTGCAAACGGCGTCATGCTGAATCAGGCCATGAGTGGCATCGCCTGGTGGGCGCACATCGGCGGATTCATAACCGGGCTGGTGTTGGTTCGGGCTTTTGCCCGACCAGAGCGTGTCGATGTCACATTTCACCAGGGTGATTACTGGCCCGGATAAAATCTATATACAATGGTATCGATTTCAGGAAGGGGTTCTATCATGAGCGATATCGGTCCCTCTATCAACCCAAACACAGCAGATCAACAGGAATTGATCCTGTTGCCCGGGGTCGGGGAAGCGCTAGCCCAACGGATCATCGAGCGTCGCCCTTTTGATTCGATCGAAGATTTGCAGCGTGTCCCCGGGTTGGGAGAAAGCACGCTCGACCGCATCAGGCCTATGATCGCCCTCAAAGAGCAGGATGTGCCCGAAGGCTCCCGGGAAGACTCCGTACCTGAAGTCGGTGCTGGGGGTGAGCCCGACCGGAGCGAATTCATGACGAGATCTCAGGTCCTGGGTGTCAGCGCAGCCATGGCAGGAGTCGGGGTCATCGTCTCGATCTTACTGGTGCTGGCCATATTTATCGGTGTTAACCGGACCTTGAATTACTCGCGCCACGAAGCCGTGCGAACTATGGCCTCCGATGTGACGCAGATCGAGGTTGAGTTAGAGGGGTTGGCCGGAACATTGGACGGGGTGGAAGAACGCCTGCAGGCCCTCGAGGGTTTGAGCGGGCGTATGGCTGAACTGGAGGCTGAGACGCAGGACCTCGCTGGTGATGTCGCTGCAGCCTCGGCGCAGGTTCAGAGCATGCGCACACGTATCGGGGATATTTCAATCCGGATTGACGAGGTCGCCCGACAGTCGCAAAATCAGGCCACCTTTTTTGAGCGCTTACAGAGCTTGCTCACCGAGCTTTTCGGTGGCCCGGTTGAGGAGGGCACACAATGACGGACTCGCAGAATCAGGTTGAGGCCAAACAGGAAACGGCGGCCAGGGTTGAATCATCCCCTCAGGGAAAGCGAATGACCGCGCCGGAACCTTCGGTCGCCCGGAAAGTGGTGCGCTGGATATTCCGTATGCTGGTGGTAATTTTTCTGGGGATCGCCCTAGGCGCGGGTATTTACTATGGAGTGCGGCGTTTCTACCGGGATGCGATCGAACCTCTACAAACAATGGATCAGCGTACGCGCCAGGTGGAAACGAACGTTGCTGAGTTAAGCGAGACGATCCGGGAAGACAAGAAATCAGCGTTGGAAGAGATTGCCGATTTGAAGGGAAAACTTGCTGTTCAAGCGGAGGAAATAGCCACGCTATCATCCCAGCTATCCAGGCTTGAAACTCAGGCGGCGGAGCAAGCCGAGGCGCTTGATGAGATAACGGGACTGCGTGAAGACATAGACCAGATCCAGGATGATTTCACGTCGTTGGACGGGCAGCTTGCGGATCTTGATGAGCTCGTCCAGGCGGAGGATCTTCCTGCCGCTCAGGTGCGGGAGAATCTGCAATTGATGCGGGTTATGATCTTATTGACGCGCGCCCGCCTGTGGGTAGAACAAGACAATTTTGGCCTGGCGGGCGAGGATGTGGACGCGGCGATTGGTATCATGGATGAAATGATGATTGACGGGACAGAAACTGAGGACCAGCCAGATCAAGCGTTGCTTGCGATCAGTGAGCAGCTTACACTGGCTTCTGACAATCTCGGGGACAATCCTACTCTCGCTGAAGAGGAACTGGAGATCGCCTGGAAATTGTTGTTCGAAGCCACCGCGCCTTAGAGGCGTGAATCTTATCTGCTGAGGAGGGAAAAGAGCCATGCAAGAGGAAGAACAGGGAGCCGGTACGATCGGGAACGAAGATCAGGAGCCAGTCGAAGCCAGCCCTGAAACTGCAACCACAGAGCCTGAACTGGAACAAATGGACCAGATGGAAGAGGAGCAGGCCGAACCGCGCCGGCTGAGGCGATTCTTGACCTGGACGGTGGGACTCCTGCTTTTATTCGCGTTTGGGGTCGTCGCAGCCTGGTTCCTTCAAATAAAGCCCATGCGTGAACAGAATCAAAGCCTGCGCGCCGATCTCGCCGAAGCGCGCCAGAGCGTTGAATCGCTAACCAGCGAGGTCGAGGATCTGAGGCCGCTTAAAGCTAGAAATCAGGCGCTGGAGGAACAGGTGACTCAGTTGGAAAGTCATATCTTCCTGCTGGATGTCCTCGTCGATATCTCCAAGGCGCAGCTGGCATTGGCCGAAGAGGATCTTATCGCCGCTGAGAACGCCCTGCGTGGCACGGATAAGCGCCTGAATCAGCTTGAAAATCGTCTGAGCGGAAACGATTCCGAGACGGTGCGTGGGTTGAGCGAAAGGCTCGCATTAGCGATTGAGGAAGTTGAAACGGATGAGTTCGCGGCCCGCCGAGACCTGGAAATCCTGGCCAACAACCTGATCGCTCTTGAACAGCGGCTTTTCGGTGAGTGAATCCTGACACTGCATTTAAATTTGAGCCCCCATATCCGTATGGGGGCTTTTTTTATGAACTGAGGGACGCTAGAGCCGCCCTTCCGGTTGCGGAGCGCATCAGTAGCGGGCGGTCGCGGCGATCTTTCCGGCCTTGGTCAGTTCTGGCGCCGGGGAAATGATTTCTACCTCGCCTCCATCCTGTAAGACCTTATGTACCGCCACCTCAACCACATCCTCGATCTCTTCGAAGGGGTTGCCGCAGAACGGGCATTCTTCGCTCGGCTCAGCAGAAATAAAACCACAATTCGTGCATCTGAAGCCAGGTGCGCGGTAGCCGTCTTCGATCACCAACATCTGGACGTTTCCAGCGTACACAGCCTGGAGAGTATCGTCCAGGCCGCTGGCGCCACGCTCCTTTGCTGCGGCGGTCAGTACGCTTTTAATCAACTCCTGCTCCTCGCGTTCTTTGACATCTTCGGCGACGCGCATAACCGTTTCGAGCAGCTGTGCGTGTCCTGCCGTCATGTCGATCGTAAAGGTTCCCAGAACGATAGATTGCCAGCGCTTTGGGAGCAGTTCGATGAATCGTTGGGTGATCGGTTCCGAGCCGCCGATCAGTATCCTGCGTATTTTGTTCTGGTCAAAAAACTTTGCGGCGAAATCGGCCGACTCACGCAGGTTGCGTTCCACCAATTCCTCCGTGTAGCGCGTCTGCCCTGCGGTGCCGCCGCGACGGCCGGCAGCCTGTGACCCACCACCGCTTTTCGTATGCCGGACGTTCTCGCCCTTGATCTCTTCCTGTTCACTGATTTCACCCAGGTGAAAATGGAAGGCTCGCAGTCCTTGTTTGTCAACAATGGCGACGCCATAATGTCCAAAATGATCCAGTAGAGCAGCTAGCGGCTTTACGTAGGGCTTGGGTAGGAGCCGGGCGCGATTGCGCACGGGAATCGGGAGGCTGATGGCGTGGAAGAAATCATCAGCCTGACAGGAGAACAAAACCAACCCCTGGCCGGAACCATCGTAATGATGCTCGAGATAATTGTGAATCGCCTCGACATCTTCAGGGGACTGATCGCTGTAGGGTTTTAGCATCTGGCGGGAGCGGAGCCTGGCTTTTTCCGTTGTCGTTTGCGAGGGGTCAAAATTCAGATAGACACTTAATACTGGTTGCGATGACTGGAACTCGATTAGATCTCTGATGTCCAATTCGCGCAGCATAGATGTCCTCCTCCAATAGTGAGGTCTAGGTGAATGCCATAGCCTCAGGGGCGAGCACCAATCGTCAGTGGAATATCCACCTCCTCATTATCGCGTATAACCGTCAGCGTGACGGTCTGGCCAGCGTTGGTGAATTTAAAAAGATAGGAGAGCAGATCTGCGAATGTGTAGACGGGTTCTCCATCGATGGCGATGATTAAGTCCCCACCACTGCGCAGGTTGGGTATGGCGGTCTCAGCAGCGCCGCCGCGCAAGCCAGCCTGATCGGCGGGCCCGCCGGGGATGACCTCTGTGATATAGGCGCCGTTTGTGAACGGTCCGTAGCCCAGGGCTTCGATCGTCTTCAGATTCCAGAGATCATCGTCGAGGCTTGAGATGCCGAGATATGGATAGCGGTATTCCCCGTTCCGGATGATCCCCGGTGCCACCCGGCGAACGATGTTGACCGGTATCGCAAATCCGACGCCTGAGCTTGCGGCATCTCCCTCCACCGTGAAGGTCTCGGTCTGGATGGCACGGTTGACGCCAATCACCTCGCCGCTCATGTTCAAGAGCGGTCCTCCGGAGTTGCCGGGGTTGATTGCGGCATCAGTCTGGATCAGGTCACCAGCTGAGAAACGCAGGCCTCCTGGCGTGGTGCGCTCGGATTCGAGCGTCCTGCCGATGGCGGAAATAACGCCGACTGTCATCGTGCCGCGCAGCCCAAATGGGTTGCCGATGGCGACAACAAACTCGCCCACCCTAACGCCATCCGAATCACCCAGCGGCAGCGGGGACAGGTACTCTGAGTCGATGTCCACTTTCAAGATTGCAAGATCTGAATCGGGATCGATTCCAATCAAATCAGCCCAGGCCTTCGCCCCCGAAGGGAAATCGACCTCGATCTCATCCGCGCCGCTGACAACGTGCTGGTTGGTGATGATGTAGCCTTCTTCATCAATCACGAAGCCGGATCCCTGACCGGCTGGAAGGGTGCCGGTCAGTCCCGAGGTGCTGTCATCAAAAATCCAGATCGTGACCACGCCTGGGCTGACATTGGAATAGAGTGAGGTCAGATCCCCGCGGGTTATCTCAGTCTGATCGCTGAGGATGGGTGATGTCAGGTTTACAGCAGGTGAGGTTGAAGCCGGCAGCTCCATTGCGGGTGGCAGGGTTTCCTCAACCGGGGAAGGTGGCACAAGTTCCAGCCCGCAGGCAAGGTTCGAAAGCAGCAGGACCAGCGCTACCGCCACGAGGTAATGTTTTCTTTTTTTCATGCTTCCAACCAGTCCTGAAAAACCAACCCGCTGTCACACTGGATTACTACCCATTAAGCTTGGCAAGCTCATCAAACAATTCCCGCTCGCGGCCACTAAGGTTTTCTGGAATCTTCACATTTAACTCAGCGAAAAGGTCACCCTTTACAGATGGTTCTCGCAAGCGGGGCATACCGCGGCCTTTTAGTCGGAAGGTCTTTCCCGGCTGACTGCCCGCCGGGATGGTGAGAATGACATCCCCGCTCAGTGTTGGTATTTTTACCTCGCCTCCCAAAACAGCGGTGTAAAGATCGACCGTTACCTGGGTTCGAAGGTCATCGTGTTTGCGCTCGAAGCGCGGATCATCCTGCACGTTCACGCGCAGGTACAGATCTCCAGAACCGCCTGAACCGGATTCGCCTTTGCCGCTCACACGCACGCGTGTCCCGGTCCGGGCTCCAGGTGGGATCGTCACTTCTAAGCGGCTGCCATCCCGCTGGATGGTCCTTTGAGTTCCGGTATATGCCTCGGTGAGGCTGATAGCGATGGGCTGCTCAATGTCACGGCCGCGTCTGGCTGTTCGTGGTCGGCGACCGAAACTGCCAGCGCCTTGTGCTGCACCGCCGCCAAAGATGGAATTAAAGAAATCCGAGAAACCACCACCGCCGAAGATGTCCCCGATGTCACCAACTTCAACCCTGACATTCCCCCCGCCCCCGGGGAAACCGCTGGCCCATTGGGACCAATCGAAGCTGCCCGGATCCCGTCCAGTGCGCTCCCAGGCTCGATAAGATGAGCCCAGTTGATCGTACTTGGCACGTTTCTTTTTA
>JASFUN010000002.1:0-14337 GCA_050050255.1 Anaerolineales bacterium
TATATCTCGGGCGGACGGTTGGAGCGCGTGCTCAGAGCCGGCCGTTTCGCGGTGACAGCCGAGCTCAACCCCCCGGACAGCGCCGACCCGCAGGAGGTCTACGACGCCGCGCTCGTGCTCTCCCAGGTCTGCGATGCGATCAACGCCACGGATGCTTCCGGCGCTCACTGTCATATGTCCAGCGTGGCGATCTGTGCGCTGCTGACCCGCGCCGGGTATGAAGCCGTCATGCAGGTCTCCTGCCGTGATCGCAACCGCATCGCCATCCAGGGCGACGTGCTTGGGGCGGCAGCGATGGGGGTGAACAATTTGCTCTGCTTGACCGGCGATGATACCTCGGCTGGAGACCAACCAGAGGCCAAGCGCGTCTTCGATTTCGATTCGATCCATTTGCTGCGCACGGTCAAGATCATGCGCGACGAGGCACGCTTTCTGAGCGATCGCAAGCTGACGACCCCTCCGCATTTGTTCCTGGGTGCGGCATCGAACCCCTTCGTCCCTCCCTACGACTGGCGTCCGCTGCGCCTGGCCAAGAAAGTGGAGGCCGGGGCTAATTTCATCCAGACTCAATACTGCTTTGACATCGCGCGCTTTGAAGCCTTTATGAGCACCATTCGCGAGCTTGGCCTTCACAAGAAAGTCTTCATCCTCGTGGGTGTCGGTCCCTTGCGTTCTGAACGGGCTGCCGAGTATATGCGCCAGAACGTGCCCGGCGTACACATCCCCGATGAGATCGTAGAACGGCTGCGGAAGACACCCAAGGAACGCAAACGTGAAGAGGGCAAACGCATCTGTGTAGAGATGATCCAGCAGGTGCGCGAGATCGAAGGTGTGGCCGGAGTGCACGTGATGGCTTTCAAGCAAGAGAAGCTGGTGGCCGAGATCATCGAGGAAGCCGGGCTGCTGCCGCGCCCGCGCCAGGCCAGCGCCGGCGCCGACGACCCGTTCCGCCAGGATCGCAAGTGGCCGCGCGCCGAGGACGGACAGGCGCCGACTTAACCTAACCGGAGAGAAAACAGGGAAATGACAGAGACGATACTTGAGTCCAGGTCAAAAACCGTGATTATCGGGCCTGACCGTCCGTTCACGATCATCGGGGAGCGCATCAACCCCACGGGGCGCAAGGTGCTGGCTGCCGAGATGGCGTCCGGCGATTTCGGGCGTGTTGAGCGCGACGCGCGCGCACAAGTTGAGGCTGGCGCGCAGATGCTCGACGTAAACGCCGGCATACCGCTCGCCGACGAACCGGCGATCATGCGTCAGGCGATCGAGCTGGTGCAATCCGTGACCGATGTTCCCCTGAGCATCGATTCCTCTATCGTCGCCGCCCTGCAGAGCGGGTTGGAGGCGTACGAGGGCAAGGCGTTGGTGAACTCCGTCACCGGTGAGGACGAAAGACTGGAGAGTGTGCTACCGCTGGTAAAGAAACACGGTGCCGCCGTCATCGGCATCTCCAACGACGAAACCGGCATCTCAGAGGATCCTCAGGTGCGCTTCGCAGTGGCGAAGAAGATCGTCGAACGCGCCGCCGATCACGGCATCCCGAAGGAGGACGTGCTCATCGACCCGCTGGTCATGCCCGTCGGGGCCATGCAGTACGCTGGACGGCAGGTCTTTCAGATCATACGAAGGGTGCGTGAGGAGTTGGGCTGCAACACGGTTTGCGGCGCCAGCAACGTGTCTTTTGGCCTTCCGAACCGCGCCACGCTGAACGCTACCTTTGTGCCCATGCTGATCACCGCCGGGATGACGGCGGCGATCACAAACCCCCTGGAAGAGGAGATCAAGAACGCCATCCTGGCCGCCGACGCGTTGATCGGCAACGACGAGAACTGCAGCGCCTGGATCAGCGCCAACACGGAAGCCGGACAGGGCCGGCGTCGCACCCGCCGGCGGCGGCGTGGTTAGGGATGTAAATTGACCGTCGGTTTGATCATCTGCGGAGCCCTCGGCCGCGAGGTGACCGAGATGGTGCAAAAGAACGGTTGGGATGCGCAGGTGATCGGCGTCCCGGCTATAGACCACGTTTTCCCCGAGCGCATCGCCCCCGACGTAGAGAAGCGCATTCTTGCGCTGCGCCATCAATACGATCGCTTAATCGTCGTTTTCGGTGACTGCGGCTCGGCCGGCGCACTCGACCGCATGCTGGAAGGGCATCCCGATATCGAGCGCATCCAGGGGCCACACTGCTATGAATTCTACGGTGGTGATGATTTCCACACGTGGATGGAGGCAGAACCAGGCACGTTTTTCCTGACGGATTTCATGGTGCGCACGTTCAACGGGTTGATCATGAAGAGCATGGGACTAGACCGCTTCCCCTCGCTGAAGAAGGAATACTTCCGCAATTACAAGCGCGTGCTCTACCTTGCCCAGAGCGAGGATGAGGGGCTGACGGAGCGAGCGCGGGAGATAGCTGAGTATCTGGGACTGCCGCTCGAGATCCGCCAAACTGGATATGGGGGACTGGAAAAGCGCATTGCCGCCCTTCTGACAGCTTGACCCCCTCTCGCACTATCTTCCGAATCCAAAAATACCTCCCACCAAGAGCACTATTCAGTATAATCGGATATTATTGCTCTGGATTATACCGTGATCCGTTTATCCAATGCCCAATCAGGCCAGGGAGCAGGCAAACTGAAGAATACATGGTTCCAAGCACCGTCCCCCCTTATCGCGGCATCACAGCTCAGCCGGAGATACCAAAGAGGCTTAGAGGAGGTGCATGCTATTGAAAATGCAACCTTTTCGATCCCTTCTGGAGCCTTCGTATTAATCGTCGGTCCTAGTGGAAGCGATAAATCAACCCTTTTGAACCTGATCAGTGGGATCGATCGGCCAACAAGCGGGTCGCTCATCGTACGCGGACAGAATCTCAGTGATCTGACCGAGGCTGAACTGGACATCTTCAGAGGAAATAGGATCAGTTTCGTCTTCCAGTTCAACAATCTTCTCCCGAATCTCAACGCCATCGAAAATGTCGCACTCCCGCTCGTCGCACAAGGGATGAGGTGGAAAGCCGCGCACGCCCAGGCATTCGAAGATCTGAAAAGTTTGGATCTTTCCCAAAGGGCAGCCCAGCGCCTATTTGAGCGTTCAGAGGGCAAACAAGAACGTGGCGCTCCTGTCAGGGTGGTCACTACGCGGCCTGCAGTTGTGTTGGTAGACAAGCCCACCAGTGACCTTGATGCGAGTTCCAGGAGAGCTCTCATCGAGCTGATAGCCGCGCTGAATGACGCCTCAGGCGTCACCTTCCTGACAGCCTCACGCGAGATCGAGTTGCCCACGAGGGCAACTCAAAGCATTCAACTCCCTAACGGCCGAATCTCATCATTGGCTGGTGCTGCATGATCCTGATCGCACTAAAGGACATCCGGCACGATCTCGTTTCTACCCTGCTGAATCTGATCACGCTCGGCACGATCATTTTTGCATTTCTTCTGCTCATATCGCTCTCGTTCACACTCAACATTTTCGGAGGAGAACATGGTCCGACTCGCAACCTGCTCATCATCGAACGTGATGTCCTTTCCCCCGAAGAGAGCGAGATACCAGTTGAGTTGGTGAGGACCGTGTTCCAGGGGCTCGGCGAACAGATCGAACGCGCTGATCCGCTCATTTTCCGTATCATGGAGGTCGAAAACACAACCGTACAAATACGCGGGATCACTCCCTCAGCATGGGTTTCGACGTTTCAACTCAAGGTGGTCGCTGGCGAATGGCCTGCAAACGAGGATGAGATTCTGGTTGACCAGATCCTCACCGAAAATCCGGGCTGGAATCTGGGCAACCTGGTGACCATCTACGGTCGTAAGTTCAGAATCGCCGGGATCACCGAAGGGTCCGGTAATGCAATCCAGACAGTCTGGCTGCCCTTTGCCATCGCCAGCGAGTTGTTCAACCAAACCCAGACAGCGGAGCTAATGGTCGTCAACCTGAAACCAGATGCCGATGCGATTGAGGCTCAGCAGGTTCTACAAGCCCAGCTGAGTTCCTCCGGCAATTATGAGGTCTATTTTGAAGATGCACTGCTGCAAAAATTCGGCGCCGCATTTCAGGACCTGCGCTCCATGAGTGTGCTCCTGACCGCAATCGCCATCACTGCCGTCACGCTGAGTTCGCACAACCAGGCCTGGCTTGCGACCGACAAGCGCAAATTCAGTCTGGGGATCCTTCGTACGATTGGATTCCATCGCGCCGCAGTCGAAGGCTATCTTCTCTTCAGAGCACTGGCAATTAATCTGCTTGCTTTCCTGCTCGCATACCTCGCGGCGAGAGTGTACATCGAGCTGGCCGCACTAGAAAACTTCAGCTATGGAGGCGCACGGTTGAGCCTCGAATTTGCGCCTTCAATGATCATCTTGGGATTGCTGCTTTCCAGCGGTTCCACGTTGCTCGGGACCTGGCTTTCGTCATGGAAGGCAACAAGCTCATCCCCTGCCGAGCTTCTGGATCGTGGCAAAGGATTATCATTTACATGAAGGGTGCCGCACTGCTGGCCTGGCGCGATCTGTCCGCGTATCGTTGGCGAGTCTTCGCTCACATTGTCGTGTTCTCAATCACGGTGATGGCGTACACGGCATTAAACAGCTATCAACAATCCCTCTATGACAACTTCAGGCAGTGGCCGGAAGATCAGCTAATTGTTCAGGAAAGAAACACCTTTGCCGAGTTCTCCGGAAGCCGCATCACTCCCGAGGTCGCCGAAATTCTGAAGAACAGGGGCGTGCCCTGGGCCATCCCCGAGATTCACGCCATCGTGGGGACAACTATGGAGGATGCAGTACTACTGAAAGGGGTTGATCTTGATCACTACCGCGACCTCGAAAACTTCTCAATTCGGGATGGACGTGCACTGATCGAGGGGGATGGGCCAAGAACGGCCATTCTGGGCGTACGCCTGGCGAGAAGACTGAATGCATCGATCGGTGAGCCTGTCCGGTTGAGAGGGCGCGAGTTTGAGGTCATTGGTACTTTCGAGACCGGAACCTATACAGAAAATGAAGCCTGGATCCCACTTTCAGGTGCTCAGGAACTGCTGGGCTGGGGTGAGGATGTCTCACTCTATATCGTCCCGGAAGATGGGTCGATCAGCACGGGAACGAGGATAGGCGATGACCTCTCTGTCATTGCAAGGGGCGCGGAATGGTCTGAGACGACCGAACATTGGGAACCACTGCTGCGGCTGATTCGTACCGTGACCTACACGGTTGGATTGGCTGCAGCCTCTTCTCTGGCTGTGATGTTGTGGCGCATGAGTTGGCAGCGCCGGTGGCAATTTGCGATACTGCGAACGATCGGTTTCAACCGCAGAAGTTATTTCGAGTACATGGTCATCCAGGGTGTCTTCATTGGCTTAACCGGTGGTGCCGTAGGCCTCTTTGCTGCCGGTCTGGGTATCCGTTTAGTGACGGTGACATTCAGGGGGTTGAGTTTGCAACCTCATTTGTCAGCCAACCAACTGGCTCTCACGGCAGGATGGGTGGTGGTTCTGACTGGTTTGAGCATATTTCTGCCGGCGGTAATTCTCAGCCACCGGCGTGTGGGTGAGCTGGTTCACCTGCAATCGTGAACTGAAGCTATGTTTTTAGGAGGTGTCTTCATGTTGAAGAAACAAGGTTTTAGGGTTTGCATGCTGGTTTTCGCGATTCTACTGGCCTCGTGCGGCGGGACTGCAAATGATGAGCAGTCATCCAACGACGGAGGCTCAGACTCCAGCGCCGCTACCGAGGCGCCGGCAGAGGAACAGGCAACGCTTATCCCAACAGAAACCCCGGTCAAGACGATGTTCCCGGTTCCGATCAACCAGGGGTTGGCCAGTCTGGATAGCTACCGGATGAGCTACACGAACGATGTGTACGATTCGGTGCCCGACCAGCGCAGCGTCACAACATTTGTAGTCGCCCAGGACAAAAACGCCGATGCAACCTACAACGGTACGGAATCGAAAGTAACGACCGAGGATTATCAGGTCAAGTCGACAAACCTTCAGGAACAGTACGTGATCGGAAACCAGGTTTGTATCCTCCAGGACGGCATCGCAACCGTAAACGCCGTGAGCGACTCGGCCCGGCAGCTTACCGGCATCATGGGCCAGGGGTTTACCTACAACCCATTGATCGAGAATCCCGAGTATGTTGGCGAGGATACGGTCAACGGGGTTCCGGTGCGCCTGTATGAATTCGAGGTGACCAGCGTGAGTGCAACTTCCGAAGCCGAGGTTAGCAATGCCGAGGGTACTTACGCCCTCGCCGACGATGGAGATTACCTTGTCAGCTACCGGCTGGACATGGAGCTGCGCACAGGTCCTGAAGACGATCCGGAAGCCGAATACTCCGTATCCTTCTTTGACCTTTCTCTGGAAGGCATCAATGAACCGCAGGACATCGTTTTCCCGGACTCTTGCGAAACAGCGTTTCAGTTTGCGCCATAATCGGGGGTGGAGGCTTGGGTCCTACACGTGCAGCCCGATCGGCGAAGTGATAAGTTATTTCATGGCCACGGCGTCCAGAGCTGCAATAGCCAGCCCGTCTGAGTATTGGCGGGCTGGTTTTGACTCGACTTAGACCCGGATGAACACCCACTTTGTAACTTCAATATTCACCCTATACACCCTAGCAGCAGATGTCGCGAACCGCAGCTCACCGCTGGAGATAAAACAGACCGGATATGGTGATCTCGAGGCGCACATCGAAGCGTTGTTAGCAAAGTAGAACTGCCTGTTTTTTATGTCATTCTGATTGCTACCTGGTTGCAATGACGCGCCCCTATTCCCCATGGGTCAACATTGTCAGACGTAGGGGCTGATCAGCGTGTCGACCTGTTTCCTGTTGTAGAATGGGAAATGGATCCTTCCAACCAGCAGGAGTGCCCTACGCCAAAGGAGCGCACATGGCGCTGGAAAGCGCAACGGATCCACAGACCGATCCGTTGCTGCAGACAAAGTTCTTTATACCTTCACCCAAGGACGATCTGGTCCGCCGTCAGAGGTTAATTGATCTGCTCCAGAACGGGCTCGTCGTTGGTCGCGACTTCGGCCGCAAGCTTACCCTCATCTCCGCACCCGCCGGCTATGGAAAAACTACGCTGGCGGTCCAGTGGCTCAACGACATAGCCATGCCGATCGCATGGCTGTCCCTCGACGCCGCCGATAACGACCCAAAAAGGTTTCTGACCTACCTCGCTGCAGCCATTCAAACGTGCTTTCCAAAACTGGAAACCAACCTCGCTGAGATGCTCGCCGCTCCTCAACCGCCGCCGATGAAGCAAATGCTCACTGTCCTGCTCAATCGACTCGCCGGGTGGGACAAGCCGTTCATACTTGTGCTCGACGACTACCACGTGATTCAATCCCGACCAATCCACGAAGGCCTCGACTTTATCGTCGAGCGCCTGCCTTCTAATGTACATATCGTCATCACTTCGAGGGAAGATCCTCCGCTGCCGCTGCACCGCCTGCGGGCGCGGCGCCAGTCCATCGATGTGCGCCAGCACGATTTATCCTTCAGCGAACAGGAAGCCCTGCTGTTCTTTCACTCAACCTCCAATCTGCAGCTTTCGACCCAACAAACCGGCTCGATCAACCGCCGCACGGAGGGATGGGTCACTGGGCTTCAGCTTGCAGCGCTTTCCATGCATACCACACAGGATCTGGACGCATTCATACAATCTTTCACTGGAAGCAATCGCTACATCCTGGATTATCTGTTTGAGGAAGTCTTCAATCGCCAGCCGCAAGGGATCAAATCCTTCCTGCTTAAAACAGCCATTCTCGATCGCATCTGCGCCCCACTCGCAGATGCGGTTACTGACTCCGGTGAAAGCCAGTCTATTCTTGAACGCTTGGAACAGTCGAACTTTTTCCTGCTCCCGCTTGACCAAAAGCGAGCCTGGTACCGCTACCACCGCCTCTTTGCAGACCTGCTACGTCACAGGCTGGGCCAGTCCGATCGTGAAGTGAAAGATCTACACGCTCGAGCCAGCAGATGGTTCGCCGGGCACGGGCATTTCGGAGAGGCCATCGAGCACGCCCTCCAGGGTGAGCACTGGGAGATGGCCGGCGGTTGGATTGACACCGCCAGTGATCGATACCTGCGCCGTGGCGAGATCACCACCCTGCTCAGTTGGTGTCGGCGCATGCCTGAGGAGATCCTACTTTCCCGGCCAGGTTGGTCACTTGCGTACGCCTGGCCGCTGATTCTGATCGGCGAAGTGCAGGAAGCAGAGCGCGTCCTGCAGAGCATCAAGCGGATCACCGGCGATCAGGATCACGAACTGCATGGTCAAATAGCAGCTGCCGAAGCGTTTCTGAGTCGGTCAAAAGGGGATATGCAGAAGACGATCGCACATTCAAAAGAAGCGCTTGCGCTGCTGCCTGAACATGACCGCGCCAGCCGGGGCAACTTAAACGTGAACCTGGGGCTGATCACCTGGCACATCGGAGAGCTTGATGAAGCCGAGCCGGCCCTTCGGGCCGCCCTCGAAGATACCGCAGCGACTGGCAACCATTACGCCCACCATACCGCGCTGGTGTTTCTAGCGCGGACAAACGCGGCGCGAGGGGATCTGACCTCGGCGCTAATCAACCTTGAACGAGCCGCCAGCATGGGCGATGAAATCCCTACAGCAGTGCTCGTGCAAACAGATTTGGCGGCTATCTACTACGAACGGAATCAGCTCGAATCCGCCTGGCACCACCTCGAAAGAGCAGCGGCTATCGCGCGCAATCTCCAAAATATCGAATTCCTGACTGCTTGCCATGTCCAACGGTCGCTTTTCCATCTGGGCTGCGCTGATATTGAAGCCGCAAGCGAGGCGCTGAGACCTGCTCTGACTGCGCTCAACCAGTCTGACCTGCCACCACTGACTCGCGCCCGTATAACAGCCTGCCAGCTGCAGATCCTGTTGGCGGCTGGCGAACTAAAAGCCGCGCAACAAGTTCGATCCTCCATCAACATATCTCACGACGCTCAGACCTTCTATCGCTTCATCGATCTGAACACTGCACGTTATTACCTGGCATGCGGCGACAAGCAGCAAGCGCGCACCGAACTGAATAGATCGTTCAAACTGGCTGCGCGCTCTAGTTGGGGATATGCGCGCTACGCGATATACGTGCTGCAGGCTCACGCTGCAGAGAGCACTGAAAACGCACTGGTCTCGCTCAAACCGGCGCTCCTGGAGACAGAAAATCAGGGCTTCGTGCGGCTTTTTCTGCAGGAGGGTGCTGGGCTGTTACCTGCGCTCAGACGCGCAGCTCAAGAAGGCGTCGCCTCAACCCATGTAGGCCGTATCCTCTCAGCCGTTGATCGTAAAGCGGGTCGCATGGTTCCGACTGACGACCTGGTTGAGGCGCTCACCGAGCGCGAGCTGGAGGTCCTCAACCTGGTGGCTGCGGGCTTGTCCAACCGCCAGATCGCCGATCAGCTCGTCATCAGCATCGGGACGACGAAAGCACATCTCCACCACATTTTCGGTAAACTCGCTGTCTCGAACCGGACGGAAGCTTCGGCCAGGGCACGGGAACTCGGTCTGATCTAGCCTCAACCCTCAGATTAAACCCCTCAAGTAAACCTTTCGTTAGATGACAACACTGCCACCTGCATTTATTGTTTAGCTGCATCAAGCAATTCTTGCTTGACATCCATCCAAAGGAGGTTTGTGATGAAACGGTCGAATTTGATCGGTGGCATCATCTGCCTGGCGATTGCGGGAGCGCTGACGATAGCCAATCTGCGACTGCCGCCCGAGAACATAATGTTTCAGGTGGGTGATGTAAATATGCCCTGGATCCCCCCAGTGGTGCTGGCAATCATCGGCGTTGTGCTGCTGGCCACTGCCAACCGCAGCAAAGCTGCGGAAGAGGGACGGGGCGAGGAGCAACCCGTCATAGATCCTGAGCATACGGCACTGAACAAGCGCCTGGAGACAGCCGCGTGGGGCGCCTTCCTGATCCTGCTTGGTGGATTCATGTTTGTGCCTGATGAGATCATACGCGGCGGTTGGTGGTCGATCGGCATTGGCACGATCATGCTGGGCTTGAACGCGGCACGCTATTTCAACGGTCTGCGGATGAGCGGCTTCACGACCTTCCTGGGCGTGCTCTCCCTCATCGGAGGCGTGTTGGAGGTGATCGGATTGTACGATCTGGATGGCGCCATCCTGCTAATCGTTTTGGGTGCCTACCTGCTGGTTAAGCCTTATTTTGACCGCCGCCAGCTGTTCGGGAAGGCCGAGCAAGCATGAAAGACGATGACGGTGGTTCAGATAAAACTTCAAATTGGAGGGATCGAGCATGACCGCTGTGCTTGAAGTTGACGGTTTAGCAAAAAAATACGGGGATTTTGAGGCTGTGAAAGGCATCAGTTTCGAGGTCCGTGAGGGAGAGATTTTCGGACTGCTCGGCCCGAACGGAGCCGGGAAGACACAGACCATCTCGATGCTCACCGGCGTTATCCCGCCAACGGCCGGAACCGCCCGCATCGGGGGCCATGATATCCACCAGGATATGCAGGCTGCGAAAAAGATCAACGGGCTTGTGCCTCAGGATCTGGCGCTGTATCCCACGTTGAGCGCCCGTTCAAACCTGGAATTTTTTGGACGAATTTACGGTTTATACGGCAAGAAACTCAAAGAACGCGTCGATGATGTGCTGCGCATCGTGTCGCTAACCGAGCGTGCCGATGAAGCTGTCGAGAACTACTCGGGCGGCATGAAACGCAGGGTGAACATCGCGGCCGGCTTGCTGCACGAACCAAGATTGCTCTTCCTCGATGAACCTACGGTCGGGGTGGATCCTCAAAGCCGCAATCACATTTTCGAAAGCGTGATGCGCCTGAACCGCGAACGCGGCATGAGCATTGTCTACACAAGCCACTACATGGAAGAAGTGGAGCTGCTTTGCAACCGTGTAGCCATCATCGACGAAGGGCGCATCATCGCTATGGATACAATCAAGAACCTGATCGCGCTGCTCGGTGGTGGCATCATCCACATCGGGCTCGAGGGCCTCGATGAGGCGCTGGTTGCGAAACTGGGTTCGCTGCCAGGCGTCGAAAGCGCTGAAATCGCCGCACCAGCCGTCCCCCCGCCGCCTGCCGAAGAGGAAGATGTCGAGCTGATCGAGCGTCAATCGGTTTCCTCTGCTCCGCTGGTCAAGATCGTGGCGAAGAACTCCCGTCAGGCGATCGTAAACGTGATCAACCATCTGAACGAAATGAACATCACGCTCACCTCGCTGGAGATCTTAGAACCGAATCTTGAGAGCGTCTTCCTTCACCTCACCGGCAAGAAACTGAGGGAGTGACGACATGAGTGCATTGAGTATCGCTGTCAAAGACTTCCAGATTCTACTGAAAGATCGTGGCTCGCTCTTTCAATTGATCTTACTTCCCCTGATCTTCATCCTCGTTATCGCCGGGGCTTTCAGCGGCACGACTGACCAGGCGCAGGATAGGCGCATCACCCTGCCCGTCGTCGATCTGGATGGCGGTGAGCGAGCCGCCGATCTGGTAAATGGTATCAACAAGGCCGGCGGGGTGCTCGTCGAGTTAACGGAGCAAGGCACCGCTCAAGCCGGCCTCGAAAGTGGTGAGCTTCAGAGGGTGTTGACCATCCCGGGGGAATTTTCCACACGTCTTGACGCTGATGAAGCTTTGACCCTGCGCATCGTCAATCAGAGCAACGCAGATGCCGAGGAGACGGAGGCCGTGCGATTGGTCGTCGAAGGTGCAGCTCAGGATATGGCTCTGGAACGACAGCTTCTTTCCAGCCTGCAGCAGATGGCCCAGATGCAGGCGAACGCCCCAGCGGATTTTCAAGAGGCTTTCTCGGTCGAACGCATCCAAGCCCAGGCGCGCCAGCAGTTTGAAAGTTCGAATAGTCGGCCGTTGGTGGTCGTGGCTGAGCGCATCCCTCAGGCCGGTGATCAGGAGCAGGAGCAACCATCCTTCGCTCAAACGAGCGTACCGGGGTTCACGGTCCTATTCGTGTTCCTAACCGCCCAGAGCACGGCCCGCTCGATCTATGACGAGAAGAAGACCGGATCGTTCCGGCGTTTGTTGGCAGCCCCGATCAGCAAAGCTGCGTTGTTGATCGGCAAGATCCTCCCAAATCTCGGAATAGCGCTCGTTCAGTTTGTGATCATCTTCTTCTTCGGAAGCACGGTCCTGGGCTGGATGGGTTTTACTGCCATCTCACTGGGAAACGACCTGCTCGCCCTGGCGCTTGCAGCCATCGTGATCGCCTTCTGTTCCAGTGCAATGGGTGTCCTGATCGCCTCGCTGGCACGCACCCAGGCACAGATCGGAGGGTTGAGCACGCTGCTTCTATGGGGCCTTGGCATCGTCGGCGGCTCGATTATCCCACCGTTCATCCTCGATCAGGTGCTCGGACCTGTGCCCAGGATCTCGCCGCATTACTGGGCAAACCGCGCCTTGAACGATTTGATGCTCAGGAATTTGACCCTGGCAGACATCCTTCCTGAGCTCGCTTTCCTTTTAGGTTTTGCGACACTGTTCATCGCCATCGGCATGTGGCGCTTTGATTTTGAGTAGCGGAGGGTTTCTGATGAATACAATCTCAACGACACTCGCTGTCGCCTGGAAAGAACTCCAGCTGCTATTCAAAGATCGCGGCAATCTGGCGGTAATGTTCTTGCTCCCGCTGCTGCTGAGCAGCATCCAGAGCGCGGCTAACATCACACTCAACACGGAAGAAGGCGAAGCGTCGATCCTGCTGCATATTGCGCTTGTCAACGACGACGATGGAGATTTCGGTCGCGAGGTCGTCAGGGCGATGCAAACGATCGACGAGTTGGACATCAAGATGTACACCAGCCTGGCGGAAGCCGAACAGCTTGTCTCCGAGGGGGATCTATCCGCCGCAGTTCATTTCCCGGCCGGTTTCTCAACCGCAATCAACGAGTACGAGCAAACCACCGTCGAGGTGATCGTCGATCCTGCCCAGCCGGACAGCGCCAGCATCGTCACAGGCATCATGAACCAGGTTGTGGATGAGGTGACCATCTGGGGCGAGGTGCAATACGGCATCCGCTCAGTTTTTGAAGATTCTGGATTGCTAGGAGAGCTCAGCCCTGAGGAACGCCAGGGGCTTGAAGCGATGAACATGGGTGTGATCATGACCCGCCTCAGCGAGATGCGGCGTGACCCAATGATCACGGTGGTCAGCGAGGATCTCGAAGGGCAGGAGACCGAATCCTGGCTGGTGGGCTTTCTGGCATACATCTACGCCGGCTACACGGTGATGTTCAT
This sequence comes from Anaerolineales bacterium, assembly GCA_050050255.1. Classification (GTDB taxonomy): domain Bacteria; phylum Chloroflexota; class Anaerolineae; order Anaerolineales; family E44-bin32; genus E44-bin32. The sequence goes on from JASFUN010000002.1 coordinate 13,272, forward strand.
CTTCTTCGTTGTAGGACTGGCAGCCGAGTCTATCATGACGGAGCGCGAAAGCGGAACTCTGCGCCGGCTGATCGCGGCACCGATATCGCGCAGCGCGGTCATCGGCGGCAAGCTGCTGGCGTATCTGCTGATACCCTGCCTGCAAGCCGTGCTGATTTTTACGGTCGGATCGATCTTCTTCAATGTCGAGCTCGGTGACGCCCCCATAGCACTTGCTGCGATGACTTTGATGACCGCCATCGTCGCAGTGTCACTGGGCCTGCTCATCGCCAGCTTCTCAAAGAGTACGAGCCAGGCGTCCAACCTGGGTCTGGCGGCGAGTTTCATCCTGGCCATCGTCGGCGGTGCCATTCCGATAGGTGGACAGCCTTTCTCACGCGTAGGTGGGTTTATCTCCATCCTTGCGCGGGTGACCCCCCATGCACATGCAGTCGAGGGACTCTTAAAGATCATGGCTGACGGGGAGGGATTCGTGGCGGTTCTGCCTGAGCTGGGCATCTTGCTCGCGTTCGCCGCGCTGTTCATGGTTGTCGCCATCCGCAGGTTCGAATATGACTGAAGCCCTCAAGCACGTGAGGATTCACATCCGCGGTCGCATCGATGAGCAGTGGACACACTGGTTTGAAGGTCTGCGGGTCGAGCAGCGAGAAGATGACACAACAATGCTGATCGGGGAATTGGCCGATCAGAGCGCATTGTACGGTCTGCTGGCCAAGCTGCGTGATCTGGGCCTTGAACTGATCTCCATCGAGAGCAGTTAAGACCACTGACAAACCAATCAACTTCAGGTTTATACTCCACCATAATTCAACCAGCCCTTTGGATCATCACGGGCTGGTTGTCTTCTTAACACATCACTCTGTCCTGGCCAAGCGGACAGGGTTTGAACTGGGTAAGCGATAATGATTTACCATCCAGGTTGCTGATCTCCCCCGCATGCCCCAACGCTATCATTTCGATAACTCAAAAGCCACCAATACATCAAGGAGTGCAGCATGGACTTCGGCAACCTTTTCTCAAGCGCCTGGAACATCGTCCGGAAGAACAAATACTTGATAAAAGGTTG
>JASFUN010000003.1:0-13243 GCA_050050255.1 Anaerolineales bacterium
CAGCTGAGCGATCTCGGTGCATGAAGACACACAGGCACAGCAGAAAATGGATTTCAGGTTTCCCACTGGTCCATGAAAAGGCTCATGGAGTTGTTCGAGCTTGAAACTTCTGGCCAGAGATCGTTCGGGAATACCGCTTGCATACGCCCTGCCGGGCTTGGTATTGATCTTCGTGATGGAGATCCTGGTTTTGCTCGGGATCGTGCAGTTCGACAGCACGCTGCAGTTGATTTTCACTGCGCTAATGGTCATCGCTCCATGGTTCTCTCTGCTGCTCTCACGCCGCAAAGTTGAAGCGTTCGCATTCCGGAAGGATCGCTTCTTACTGCATCTGGGTTGGGGGATGGTCGCTGGAGGGCTGTGGCGGTTGGGGGATATCCTGCTTAACCTCTGGAGCCTGCAGCTGGGCGGTTTTCTGGAAACCGCATCCGACGTTTTTACTATCGTCATCTGGGTTCCCTTCATCGAAGAAACCTTTTTTCGCGCCTATATTGGCAGGTCAATCGGCAGATCCTGGGGAGCTATCCCCGCAATTGTAATCCAGGCGATTGTCTTCACATTGTTGCCCACACACATCGCTCAAGGGATCGGGCACATGATCAGCATTTTTGCGTTCGGTATCTTGGCGGGTTGGCTTATGCAGGCACGACGATCGATCTGGGCACCATGGGGTGCGCATGCGTTTGCGAACCTGCTGCCTTTGCTCACACCGGCGATTTATTAACGGAGTTTGAGAGTTGATCGTGGCGATATTTACGGCCTTTACCGTATGATATACTCGCGCCTCTGGAGGTTGAATGAGACGCAACGGATTTGACGTGCAACGTTGGGTGTCGATCCTTTTACTGCTAGCTGCAGTAGCAATATCGTTTGCTGAGTTAGTCGCTTATTCGCGTGAGCGCACGCGTTTGCCAGACCAGCTGACCATTGCCGATATCCCTGTCGGCGGTGTTACGCCGTCGGTGGCGATGGAACGCTTGCTTCAGGCATACAGTACGCCCATCGAGCTGTTCTACGATGATGCCTCCATGCTCTTACTCCCCTCCAATGTCGGATTCAGGTTGGATACGGATGTGATGATCGCTGCGGCTGAGCGCGAACGCACAGAAACTCCGTTCTGGCAGGGCTTCTGGGATTTCCTCTGGAACCGTCCTGGCGATCCGGTTTCTGTTCCACTGCAGGCTGAATATTCAAGCTCACAACTTGAGGCTTACTTGAAAGATGTCGCCGCGCGGTATGATCAACCTCCGATTCCCCCCGAACCGATAGCCGGGACAACGCGCTTTTCATCGGGTGGTCCGGGCCGTGTGCTCGATATCGCCCGCGCACAAAGCGTGATCGGTTCTGCGCTGCTCGCAGCGCGTGATCGCAGTGCTAATCTGCCGGTCGTGAACTCCAATGCTCCAAAAGCTTCGCTTGCGAGCCTTGAAATCCTGCTCAAGCAGAACATCGAAGTGGCTGGTTTTGATGGACTCGTAGACCTGTACCTGCGTGATCTGCGCACGGGCGGGACGATCCATTTTGCGGTCCTGGATGGAGCAGACATCAGCACAGATCCGGACATCGCATTCTCTGCAGCCTCAATCATCAAGGTCAGCATAATGACCACATTCTTCCGCTACGAAGATCAACCGCTCGACCCGGAGGCTGAGCGCTGGGTGAAGGAGATGATCGCCGAATCGGGAAATGACCCCTCCGATTGGTTGATGGAGCGCATCGATGAGGTCCGTGGGCCGCTCATCGTAAGCGAAACGATGCAGGAGTTGGGCCTTGAAAACACCTTTATTGGGGGTTATTACTACCCCCAGGCGCCGCTTCTTCAGACATACCGGACAGAGGCCAATACCCGCGTAGACATCGATACCAACCCGGATCGATATACCCAGACAACGCCTTCCGAGATGGGTGCCTTACTGGGCGATATCTATGCCTGTGCAAATGGTGGTGGAGGAGCACTCATCGCAGCATTCCCGGATGACATCACTGTCAATGAATGCCGGATGATGTTGGAACTGCTCTCCGAGAATGTGCTCGGCTCACTCATCAAAGGTGGTGTGCCCGACGGGACCCGGGTGGCACATAAACACGGCTGGCGCAGCTCGCCCTTAGACATGATCGGTGATGCAGGCATCGTGTTCTCACCTGGCGGTGATTACATCCTCTCAGTATTTATCTGGGATGATCAGGAGATGGTCTGGGAGCCGACCTCACGCCTGATTGCTGATCTATCCAAGGCAGCCTACAACTACTTTAACCCACCCAGCAATTGATTCCCACGCAACGCTCACATTTTACCCATAGGATTCGCACTTCCGTGGTTGTGTTCCACCTTGAATAGCTGTTTAATGACTTCCAGGATAGCTATGTTTATGGACAGGACTTCTCCGATATAGGAAGTTTGTTCTTCGTGCGTATGACGGTCTGCACTTAGATCTGAATGAACTCGGCGTTATTGTTGGGTTGGATGCTCAAACACTCAGGGAGGTGTGATGGCAACCGGCTATATTGTAGTTAACGAAGAGCTTTGTAAAGGTTGTGAACTTTGCACGACGGTATGCCCGAAAAGCGTGCTGACCATGGCGGATGACCGATTCACTCCAAAAGGCTATCATCCCGTCGAACTCGTTGACCCGGATAAATTATGCACTGGTTGCGCGATTTGTTCGGTCATCTGTCCGGATGCAGCCATCACGGTGTACCGTTATGTGCCTGCTGAGAAAGCTGCTGTTTCCTGAGAGAGGCTGCTTATGACTAAAGAATTACTGAAGGGAAACGTAGCGTTTGCTGAAGCGGCTATCAGGGCGGGTTGCGAAGCATATTTCGGTTATCCGATCACCCCGCAAACTGAAGCGCTTGAACATATGTCAAAACGCATGCCCGAATTAGGGCGTGTTTTCTTACAGGCTGAGAGTGAAGTGGCGGCGATAAACATGGTCTATGGGGCAGCATGCGCTGGGGTGCGTGTGATGTCTTCCTCATCCAGCCCGGGGGTTAGCTTGATGATGGAGGGCCTCTCCTATATTGCGGGGTCTGAGGTCCCCGTCGTATTGGTCAATATCATGCGCGGGGGTCCCGGTTTGGGTAATATTGCGCCATCACAGGGTGACTACAACCAGATGGTTAAAGGCGGCGGACATGGCGATTACAAGCCAATTGTCCTGGCGCCGGCGACGATCCAGGAGTTAATCGACCTTACTGTGGAAGCGTTCGATCTGGCAGAAAAATATCGCACGATCGTGATTGTGCTTGCCGATGGCAGTATCGGGCAAATGATGGAGCCGGCTGAGCTTCCGCCGATGAAAGATGTCCGGGAAGTGGGTGATCGACCAGAATGGGCCCTGACCGGTGCGGTGGCACGCGAACCGAACATCGTGAGCTCGATTTACATCGACCCTGTTGAGGAAGAAGTATTCAACCTGAAGCTTGTTGAGAAGCAGAAACAAATCGAAGCACAGGAAGTTCGTTCACGTTCGCTTTTAATGGATGATGCCGAGATAGCCGTTGTCGCTTTCGGCACTGCCGGACGTATCGCTCAATCGGCAGTCAAAGAGGCACGGGAAGAAGGGATGCGGGTAGGGCTGTTACGGCCTATTTCACTCTATCCGTTTCCGTATGATGCGATCCGGCAAGCAGCCGAAAAAGTACAACGCCTGCTCGTCGTTGAGATGAACGCTGGCCAGATGCTGGATGATGTTCGCCTGGCAGTTGAAGGCCGTGTCGGGGTTGATTTTTACGGCCGTATGGGTGGCGTCGTACCGCTGCCAGATGAGGTCTACGAGCAAATTAAAGAGACTTACGCAAAACGCGCGAATGGGAGAGGATGAGATGGGCGTACGAGAAGGTATGGTCGAGTCGCTGATCTACACCAAACCGGTAAGCCTCACGCCTGGAGCGACGCATTATTGTCCCGGGTGCACCCACGGCATCGCTCACCGCTTGATCGCAGAGGTGATCGACGAGATGGATCGTCGGGAGACGACCATAGGGATAGCTCCGGTAGGCTGCGCAGTGTTTGCATACGACTATTTCAATATGGATTTTGCCGAAGCCGCCCACGGCCGCGCTCCGGCTATGGCCACAGGCTTGAAACGGGTCAGTCCTGATAAACTGGTATTCACCTACCAGGGCGACGGAGATCTGGCGTCAATTGGCGCGGCGGAGATCCTGCACGCCGCCGGTCGGGGCGAGAATATAACTGTTATCTTCCTGAACAACGCTATCTACGGTATGACGGGTGGCCAGATGGCGCCTACGACGTTGCCCGGCCAGAAGACAACCTCAACGCCCTTGGGGCGCGATATCGAGATGCACGGTTTCCCGTTGAGGATGAGTGAGATCCTCTCGCAGTTGGATGGCGCTGCCTACATCGTCCGGCGCAGCCTGCACGATGTCGTACACATCCGAAAAGCTAAAAAAGCCATCCGGCAGGCGTTTGAGGTGCAACAAAAAGGCATAGGCTTCTCAATGGTGGAGCTTCTTTCCAGCTGCCCCACGAATTGGGGCGTGAACCCCGAAGAGGCTTTAACCTGGATCGAAGAGCATATGCTGCCGGCTTTCCCGTTGGGCGATTACAAAGTACACGATTCGATCAACGGTGGTAAGAAAGGATAGTCACGAGCATGCAAACGGAAATCATCATTTCTGGTTTTGGTGGCCAGGGCGCATTATTTGCCGGTCAACTGCTAGCATATACCGGCCTGGATCACGGTTTGCATGTGACCTGGTTTCCGTCCTATGGGCCAGAAATGCGGGGCGGCACGGCGCATTGCACGGTGATCCTCTCAGATGATGAGATCGGTTCACCCGTCGTAAAGAACCCCTCTGCAGCGATTGTTATGAACATCCCCTCGCTTGAGAAATATCAACCGCTGGTAAAACAGGATGGGGTGCTCGTCGTCAACACATCATTGATCGATCGCGAACCCACACGCCAGGGGATAGACATCATCAAAGTTCCAGCAAATGAGATCGCGGAAGAATTGGGCGAGACCAGGTTGGCAAATCTGGTGCTGACGGGTGCGTTAATCGAACGCCTGGGTGTGCTCACCATCGACCAGGTTGGTAAATCACTGGGGGTCCACATCCCCGAGCACAGGCGCAATTTGCTCGAGGCTAACCTGAAGGCTTTAGAACGCGGTGCTGAATATGGCAAAGAGCCTGTGAAGGCAGGTTAGTTTCAGAGGTGAGGTTCCGTCCAGCCTCTCCGCAAGGGAGAGGCTTTTTGGTTTAATCAGGCTCGGGGATAGGCTGGGAACACTCGGGGCAGATCCGCTCGTCATGATCGACGAGATAGCCACAAGATGGACAAACGAGCGGTTGGTTTGGACCCAGAGGGGCACCGCAGGCGACACAGTGCGGGGCTCCAACCGGGTTGGCCGTCAGGCAATACTCACACATCAAACGGCGCAGGCGTTCAGAAAGCTCATGGGCCGCGCCGAGTGATTCTGCGGTTTCGCTGATCGTCTTCCAGATGCGGGTCGAAAGCTGGAGCGAAGCTATATCCTGGGCAAGATCGTCGAGACGATGCAGAAGCGCAGCCGGGCGACGTAAGGCTGTCAAAGCGGTGAATCCCATGCTGGTCGCAACCCCGATCCAATCTTGCTGGCCGACACGAACATGCACTCCATCCTCTACCTTGGTGAGATGCACGGTGATCGCCGTCCTGCCACCTGACTGAGCCCTGGCAGGGCTGGCGATTTGAATGATGCGTTGATCACCCCTTCCGACGACCTTGGTGATCAAGTTGCCCTGGTGGAATTCAGCGGTCAGCGCGCGGACGAAGTCATCAACGGTGATATCCCCGTAAAATGTCTTCTTTTCCAGTGTCGTTTTCGGCATTTTGGTGGGAGCCTTTCATGGATTCCCATGTAGTATAATCCGCCGGAATCCGGGCGGCAATTTCAGGAGACAGGTTTGAGAACTTTTTCATTGCTCATGCTGATAGCAGTGATTGCGGCGTTTTTCCTGATTGGAAGCTCCGCCGTTGCCGCGCCTCCCCAGCAGGATCCGACCATAACACCACAGGGACCGCAGATTCTGGTACCGGAGCAGGTGAACGTGCGGCTGGGGCCGAGTATCGATTACGAACTCGTGGGTGTTTTGATCAGCGGGCAACGCGCAACCGCGCTGGGCCGCTCGCCGGGCGGCGATTGGATTCAGATAGAGTATCCCGGGGTCCCAGGAAACACCGCCTGGGTCTATGCCCCGTTTGTGACCCTTGAATCGAGCCAGCGTCTGCTGCCCATCGTCGAACCACCGCCAACACCGACGCCCCGGGTCACCGCCACGATCGATCCAACGCTCGCAGCCCAGTTCAACATCGGCGAAGCAGTGCCAACGCGACTGCCGACCTTCACCCCAGCAGGCCCTGTTGTCTACCCCACGTTTGAACCGGTCGCTCCTTCAGAGGGTAGGGGCTTCCCGCCGATTTTGATTATCCTCGGTTTGACCACCGTTGGAGTGTTTGGGTTGTTTATCTCTGTGCTTAGAGGTCGCTAAAGAGGTTGCCGGCCGGCAAAACCACCATCTATCTCGTGCCAGAAAGCCACTTCTGGTTCTCCGTAGCGCCAGCAGAGAAGAACGATGCGATCCGCACGCCTTGACGGGAAATCGATCAAACCGTGCCGCACATCTTTGATCAGGACGTCGTAGCCCTTGATCTGCGTGGCCAGGTCCTGAACTTTCAAGCTTGCCTCGAGCGCGGGCCCGGGTTTGCGGATACCCCCATTGTTGATCGCCTTGTCGAGCATCGGCGCCATCTCAGGGTGGTGGCTCAGAAGCACTTCCGCCGCTTGCATCATTTCCTTAACCAGCGGATTCAATAGTTCTAGAAGCTGGTTGGCTTGCTGCTTGGTGAAATAGCGTTGAAAATAAGGAAAGGCGGTCATATTTTAAAGAAATAAGCGACGGTTTTTCACAGCTCTTATTCTACCCGAGATGATCCAATCCGTCGCTGATATCTAAATCAGGTGGTCGCCTAGTGGCAACCGCAAGAATCCCCCGCGTGCGCTTCGCTGGCAGCTGCCTTATCCTCTGTGCGGAATGAATGTCCGCAGCCGCATGTCGACACCGCGTTCGGGTTATCAATGTGGAACCCACCACCCATCAGGTCTTCCACATAATCGATCTTTGCCCCTGCCAGGTAACCGTACGACATCGGGTCGATGACAACCTGGATGCCCGCATGGGAAACCTTAACATCATCTTCACGCGGGTCGCCATCGAACGCCATTCCATACTGGTAACCGGAGCAGCCGCCGCCCGAAATGAATACGCGTAAAGCGTGGTTTTCGAGCTGCTTCTCCTGCATCAGGGCACGGATGCGCTCAGCCGCAGTGGAAGTCAACGTAATTTCGCTCGTGCTAATCCCCATAAGTTCACTGGTGTCGCTCATCGAGCATGCCTCCGAGTCTGAAATGAAATTTATTAGCTAAGCAATACTCACCTAATCGGGGTTAATTTATCAGCATATATGGCCTTTGTCAAACCATTCAACCGTGCTCCTGCTGGATGTGGGGGAAACAACCCATGGGTGGATGGGTTTCCTCCCGGAGGGCTTCAGCGCGGCTTGACATGAAATAGGGGCAAGTTATAATCTTCTCTGGGACAGGGGTCTGGCAACGGGACAGGTGGCAGGCCCCTTTTCGCGGAGGTATGCATGGCAGAAGAAAAGAAGCAGCAAACGCCTGATCCAAACCCTGAAAGCGAAGCGGAGTTTGAGATCCCAGAAGAACTTCGTGGTCAGGTGACCATCACCACGCTCGACAAACTTTATAACTGGGGACGCCGTAATTCAGTTTGGCCGATGATGTTTGGTCTTGCATGCTGCGCGATCGAGATGATCTGCGTTGCTGCGAGCCGTTATGATTTCTCGCGCTTCGGCATGGAGGTCATGCGTCCCAGCCCACGTCAATCGGATCTCATGATTGTCTCCGGTACGGTGACCAAAAAGATGATCCCACAGATCGTCAGGTTGTATAACCAGATGCCCGAACCGAAGTACGTGCTTGCGATGGGGGCTTGTGCTTCCGGAGGCGGACCCTTCAAGGAAGGCTATAACGTGGTATCGGGAGTGGATAAGTTTGTCCCCGTTGATGTTTATGTCCCTGGCTGCCCACCCACGCCCCAAGCTCTGATGCATGGGTTGATCACGCTGCAGGAAAAAATCGATAAGCAATCCATTCAATCTGTTCGCTGGTATGGCAAAGAAGCCTCCGAACCGATCCCGATCCCGATCCTTGGACCAGATTTGATCGACCCACGCGACCTGCCAGATTTCGCAGAACGAAAGGCGAACGTTGACAAGCAAGCCAATGTTGAAGCAGAAGTTGAACCAGAAGTAGAATCAGAAGCATAACCCGAACGCTCCAAACGAAACCAAAGGTCAACATCGATATGGCGGAATTAGAATCCACAGAAGTCCTCGACCAAATCAAAGAGAAATTCGGAGATGCGGTCTCACAAGATGAGCGTGAAGGCTATTCGGGCTACATCGTCGACAAGCAGAACTTAATTGAGTTCGCTACTTTCGCGCGCGATACGCTCGGCTATGATTACCTCTCGTCGGTCACCGGCGTCGACTACATCGCCGATGAGCGCATGGAGGTTGCTTACCACGCCTACCGGACGGGTGGAGGTCCGGCCCTGCTTTTCAAGGTTCAGACAAGCCGAGAAAAGAGCGTCGTGCCATCATTGGTTCCGGTCTATCCAGGAGCTGAATACCAGGAACGAGAAGCCTGGGATCTCCTGGGAATAGATTTCGAAGGCCATCCTGATCTACGCCGCATTTTGCTCTGGGAAGGTTTCCACGGTCATCCGCTGCGCAAGGATTGGCAGGAGCCCTACTTCGAAGAAGACCAGAAACCCTTTGGAAGTCGCTGGCCAGAGGGCAACGTTTTCCGCATCGAGGATAAGGTGCCCTTCAATAAGAATGTCCAGTACCCGGATGATTTTTCACCGGAGGGCTGGGTCCCGGATGGTGAGGGGACGTTGTATGCCTCGCTCGGCAAGGTGCAAAAAAGCAACGGGAGCAACGGCAAAGGCATCGAAAGCGAACACATTGTTGTGAACCTGGGTCCCCAACACCCCTCGACGCACGGTGTTTTCCGCATGGTTGCGGAGTTGGATGGTGAAACGATCATCGATCTTAAGCCTGTCATGGGCTACCTGCATCGCAATCACGAGAAGATCGGCGAACGGAACACCTACATCATGAATATGCCCTTCACTGACCGGCTCGATTATATTTGCTCGATGAGCAATAATTTCGGCTATGCGCTGGCGGTTGAGAATCTGATGGACGTCAAGCCGCCCGAGAGAGCCGAGTATATACGCGTGATCATGGCGGAACTCACAAGAGTCGTGAATCATTTCTGGGCGATAGGCTTTCTGCTGAATGACCTGGGGGCTTTCTTCACTCCGGCACTTTATGCGATCAACGAGCGCGAGCTGATCCTCGACGTTTTTGAGGCTGTATCCGGTTCGCGCATGATGTGCAATTATTTCCGCTTTGGTGGGCTGGCGCGTGACCTGCCACCAGGGACGACCGACGTTCTTAAAGACCTCGTATATGAACGCCTACCCGAAAAGATTGATGAATTGGAACGCTACCTGACCGAGAACGAGATCGTCCGCAATCGTGGTGAGGGTGTGGGCGTGCTGACATCCGAGCAGGCGATCGCCTTCTCTGCCGCCGGACCAGTCCTGCGAGCTTCTGGCGTGCCTTATGACGTCCGGAAGGCGGACCCGTACTCGATCTATGATCGATTTGAGTTTGACGTCGCCGTCCGTTACAACGGCGACGTGTACGATCGCTACCTGATCAGGGTCGACGAAATCAGGCAGAGCATCCGCATCCTGCAGCAGGCGGTCAAGGATTTGCCAGAGGGTGAAATCCAGACCGGTAGGCCGCAGTACCAGGTGCGCGTGCCTGCGGGTGAATCCTATGGTCGTGTTGAAAATCCGAAAGGTGAACTCGGCTTTTACGTGATCTCGGATGGCTCACCGACTCCCTATCGTTACCACGTGCGGGCACCATCGTTTATCAACCTGACTGGAATGGCGGAGATGTCACGCGGTCAGAAGATCGCAGATGTCGTCGCCATCCTCGGCTCGATCGACATCGTGCTGGGCGAAACGGATCGATGAAACCGGTAGGTTGATCGCTAGAATATTGGAGAAACAGATGTACGGTATTGGACTTATCAAAGGTCTTGGAGTGACGCTGAAGCACTTCGTAGAGACGTATGTCGAGGACATCCGTTGGTTGGGACGCGGTGGTCGATATTACAACGAGGAAGCTCTTGAGGTCCGGCAAAGCACGGATGCCCGCGGGATTTTCACCGTGCAGTATCCAGAAGAGAAATTGCCCGTTCCTGAAGAATTTCGCTATATACCTTTCTTGATCTACGAAGAAAAGGAAGACGGCAGCAAGGAGGATCGCTGCACTTCATGCGGTATCTGCGCCAAGGTATGTCCACCCCAGTGTATCTGGATCGTGCGATCCAACGACCCGGAAACCGGCAGGCCGATCCCGGCTCCCACCGATTTCTTTATCGACATTGACATCTGCATGAACTGTGGCCTGTGTGCGGAATACTGCCCGTTCGACGCCATCAAGATGGATCATAATTACGAACTCGCATCGTACGATCGATTTAAAGACCACATCTTCGATAAGGAACGCCTTGATCGTCCGCTTTCCTACTACGCCGAGATAAGACCTCGCAACTACACGGCCGAGGAGAAAGCCCGTGCCGAGAAAGAGGCGGCGAAAGCTGCCAGGCGAAAATCGAAATAGGCGCATGACGGCACAGATCCGGTGTTATACTCTTTAAATATGTATCAGGGTGACACCGAACTCCTATTCCCTATTCGTGTAGCCGAAGATCTAAAAGATCTGCGCGGGCGACCCTGGGCTGCTCTGGTTGAAAAGGTCTGCAATTCTCCAGAAACTTCCATCGAACGTTTGGCATTCAGCCTGCTGCTCATCCGCCTGAGCAGCTGTTTGACTTGCCACACCCATTCATATCGTGCCTTAAGGGGTTGCACCTTCTGCGCATCCCAATCCGTCCGTCGCTACAAGGGTGAGGATCAAGAGCTAATCGAGATGTTTGATACCGCATACACTGAGATCGAAGCCTACCTGAATGGCGGGCGTGACACGCATAAAACTAACTAGAAAGCACACATCTCCCATGACAGAGCTAGATATGGTAAATAAAACCACTGGTGGTGAACAGAATAAGATCATCTTTGCGGTGGCGGTTGCCTCCGGGAAGGGCGGTGTTGGCAAATCTACCGTGGCAGTAAACCTGGCTGTCGCGCTTGCCCAGCAAGGTTTAGAAGTTGGATTAATGGACGCTGACATCTATGGACCAAACGTGCCCACAATGATGGGTGTCAAGTCACTGCCTGAGACTCCTGGACCCAAGCTCCTCCCAGCCGAGGCATATGGCGTAAAGGTCATTTCGATTGGTTTTCTCGTACCGCCAGGTCAGCCTTTGATCTGGCGTGGTCCGATGCTGCATGGAGCGATCCGACAGTTCGTCCAGGATGTAGAGTGGGGACATCTGGATGTCCTTGTGATCGATCTGCCTCCAGGCACCGGTGACGCGCAGTTGAGCCTGGCTCAGACCCTGCCGCTTACTGGTGGAGTTATCGTCACCCTGCCGCAAAAGATATCGCTCGAAGATGCCTTACGGGGCCTGGAGATGTTTCGCACGATGGATGTTGAGGTTCTGGGCGTGATCGAAAACATGAGCTATCTGGAACTGCCCGATGGGCAGAAGATGGATGTCTTCGGTGAAGGTGGCGGTGAGCAGTTAGCAACAGACACCGGTGTGCCGTTCCTGGGTGCTATCCCCATCGATCCTGCCGTCCGACAGGGTGGTGATGAAGGTGTCCCGATCACCATAGCCCGACCCGAATCCCCTGCCGCGCAGGCGCTCTCGGGTATCGCTTCCGCCTTGGTGGACACATTGCGCGCAGCACAACCCGAGAAGGGCGGTGATTTCGACATCGAAATCACAGACTGAGGTGGGTCATGCATTCGAATGAAATTGCCTCAGATATGATTGACAGGGCCGATCATTTTCGGCCCTTTGCCTTTGATAGGCGGATCGAATAAGATTCATGGGTAGGTAAAATTAGAATGCAGGTATGCCGGGAAGGTTAGCATGTCGACTAAGGAAAAGACAGGTTTGATCGTTGGGATCAAATTTAACCCAGTTGGAAAAGTGTACCATTTCGACGCTGCAAAACTGACTGATATCAAGGTCGGTGATTATGTCATTGTATCCACATCGAGAGGGCGTGAGCTAGGGGAGGTCGTTCAGATCCTCTCCTCCGAAAATGAAGGTGCCAGAAGATCACACAAGCCGGTCGAACGTAGGGCTACTCCCCGTGATCTGGTCATGCGAAGGATGTGGCAGCGACGAGAGCTCGAAGCGATGATCGATTGCCGTGCAAAAGCGGCCGAGCTTGGACTTACTGCGCTCAAGATAGTGAGAGCAGAATATTCATACGATGGCTCCAGGCTCACCTTCCTTTACAACTCGGAAGTGGAAAACGATGCGGATCCGCAGGAGCTTTACCAGGAGATGCGCAAAGCCTACAGCAAAGCGCGCATCGATTTTAAACAGGTTGGGCCTCGTGATGTAGCGAAGATCCTGACAGGTATGGGGGCATGCGGTTTGGCGGAGCGTTGTTGTTCCAAATTCCTCACCGAGTTCAGCCCAATCTCTATCCGGATGGCGAAGGCCCAGGGAATATCGCTCAACCCTTCTGAGATTACGGGGATGTGCGGTAGGTTGCGCTGCTGTTTGATGTATGAGTATGAACAATACGTTGAGGCGCGCAAGAAGCTTCCCAAGCTGAAGAAACGGGTCATCACCCCGAAGGGCGAGGGCAAGGTCATTGACTTGCTGCCGCTGAAAGAGGCGGTCGTGGTCCTATTAGAAGAGGGACAGCGGGTCGAGTTTTACAAACATGAAATTCAACCCTACGAAGAGTGGAAAGCCCTGCAGGACAAGGCGAACAGCCCCTGCGACAAGCACGACAATGGAGATTGTGATTGTGGGAAAGGGGGCAGTTAGGCGTGCCCGAGACTTCCCCCGGGAAGGATGGACCCCCCAGTGTGTTGGTGGTGCTCGCCCACCCGGATGACCCCGAATTTTTCTGTGGGGGAACTGTGGCTCGATGGAGCAGTGAAGGGCGCAAGATCACTTACTGCCTCTTGACGCGC
>JASFUN010000004.1:0-12751 GCA_050050255.1 Anaerolineales bacterium
GTACTTCGCCAGCGCCGGCAACCCTGTGTTCAGCAGGAGCGTTCCGAAGATACCAATAATGATCACATGGATGATGTACACGCCGTAGGAATTGCGGTTCAGCGCCTTCCACAGTGATCCGGTCTTCGTGATGTAGAGCCTGAAGCTCTCAACCATCACGTAGACCATGACCACCAGGGAGAGATAGAAGCTCGCATGCCAGATCAGCCGGTAGAGCGGCGTGATCTCGAACCCCTGCGGGAAGAAGAACGGGTAGATGCGGGCGAAAATATGGCCCGTCACCGGGATCCAGGCGATCGAGCTGGCGATGATGTAGGCCGTCTTGCTCTTCGGCTGGTCGGCGAAGACGTTCTGCGTGTAGGCCATGACACCCAGCAGGAACGCCATGAAGTACATCAGCACGCGTTCGTTTTCGAAATCAAGCAGCGGGGTCAGCGTCCAGGAGCGGAAGCCAAGCCAGCTGCCGATGAAGAAACTGGTAACGAGACCGATGACGGTGGCGCCAACGATCGCCCAGGCCATCGAGATCTTCGGAAGCTTCACGTTGAACTTCGAGAGCCCGAGGAAGAGCAGGTCGAAGAGGAACAGCAGCGGCAGGAACCAGAGCCAGTTCTGGCTGTTCGGGTTGGTGAGGTGGAAGTAGGTCGTCCAGTTCTCCTGGGGCAGGCCGCGCGAGTACAGGAAGATCACCTTGTAGAGTGGAATCAACGTGAAAACCGCGATCGCCCAGGGGATCATCAGGCGCTTGAACTTGCCCTTGACGAACCCCCAGGCGGATTTGTTCTTCAAGGAAGCCTTGGCGAGGTAGCCGGAGAGGAAGAACAGCGTCGCCATCATGAAGATGTCGAAGACGATACCCACGATGCCCACCCAGGTGATCGTGGTGGGGTCATCGACGATCCAGAACCAACCCCACAGACCGGCTGCTTCATACACGCCGCCGACGTGGTAGAGAACAACCAGCGCGATGATGACCGTGCGCAGGTTATCCATCCAGTGGATCCGGTTCTGCTTGACTGCATTCGTCGTATTCATCAGATTCGTCCTTTGCTAACGCTTGCCTCGAATTGCAACCGGCCACCTTGATTTTTGATCGGGGTGATTCCAATGCCCTGCCTGTAGATCGGGGGGCAGCGGGGCCAATTGTTCTGCTTTTGAAACTCGTTCTTGATAAGGTGCAGGTTGGTTGCTACTAGCCTGACAGGTGGGAGGTCAACTTGCTACTGGCAGTCGTATGGACCGGTGCCTGGCCTGATGGCTGGTAAACTCCCTGGCCTCTTAGGAAATCAAAGCTGGATTTCCTGAACAAATGTTTGTCCCTTTTGGCGTTACTGTTGTGCATTCCGTTGCTCATTTGCATTCAGGTTACATTGGCGAGGGGATGAGTGTCATACCCCGATGGGGGTACTCGGGGTGGTATTTCGGTTTGCGGGGTATACGAATAGGGTGGCGGATCCTTTGAAGAGCGAGTCCGCATTTGGTCGTGATCTGACACAGGAACGGTCAGACAGGCAGCTATTGTTAGCATGGCTGGCCAAAGTCCGGATCTATGGATTTCTTGCCTAATATTTTCTATCTGTTTTCCTGAGCGGGATGATTAGGTCGGTGGATTAGATTGTTGAACCTCTCTCCCAATGCGTGGCGGGAGCGGCCGGCATGCGCATCCGGTGATTCTTTCACGGCGAGACAAACTTTTACATCTAACTGCTTTGGACACGCCCCTTATAGGTGTTGCCCCCCGCCATGACGACTGTCCCGGACACGATAAATAACAAGATTACATGGTAAAGATTGACGGACACAGACAAAGGTATCAGCCCAAGCGTGAAGTTGTAGGAAAAGTGGAGCAATATGGCGGCTAAGATCGAGCGATCATTCTGGTTGTAGACCCAGGTCAGGAGGACGGAAAGCGGGATTATGCCGATCGTGAAAAGCCAGAAGGAAGGGGTGCCGAAGCCCCACTCAAATTGGGTAGAGCCGCGAATGAAGAACAGCGGTATGTGCCATGCCCACCAAACCGGGGCGAGGATCAAGCTGGCAGCCAGTGGGGACCAGCGCGTTTGCAGCGCGTCCAGCGCAAAACCGCGCCAACCCAATTCCTCGGATAATGGACCAGTAACGATGCCGAGCAGCACTGTCCCTATCAACATCAAAGGGCTCGAAGCCAAGCGACTGAGCATACTGAACTCCGAGAGTGGATCGCCGACCAGCCTTGAAAACCCAAGTGCGAGAGCAGCGATTAAGGGAAAAACCAGCAGGATGAATAGATACCACCCGGCTGTGATGGACCTGACATTAACTACTCGCTTCCAGAAATCCCTTTGATTTGTTCGGTCTTCGCGGCGGTAGACCATGATGATTCCGGCGACTGAAGGGCCGAATCCACCCAGAAATACGGGGATTAACCAGGGAGTTGTTTTGAAATCCTTACCGGAAAAGGCGGTCGGAATCCAGAAAAGCCACGTCAGAGTGTAGGCTAGCAGTACAAATGTCGGGAAAGCCTTAGTACGTTCTTTGAAGCTTGTTCTCATCTTGTTCCTCGTTATGCTGGGCGCTTTGCTTCGATCTCGACGGTCTCAGGCAGCAGCACCTCAGTAATACCCTCCTCTCGCTGGAACATCGTGCCTCGGTTTAGAAATACGATGATCACGGCCGCGAATGCAAATAGCAAATTGTCCCATGGTTGGGCATCTGGCCAGATGGGGTTCATCATTTGGAAGTGATAGAGGATGGAGATCAGGAGGCTTCCGCGAGAGTCATTGAAAAAGGGGGTCAAGATGACGGAGATCGCGATGACACCACCGAAGTAGGGGATAAATGACCAATCGCTCTGGGGAGTGCCGCTCATCAGGAAAGCGGGGATGTGCCATGCGGACCAGATAATACCCAGGATCAATCCGGACCAGAATGGGGCGAAGCGGCGCTGTAAAAGCGGCAGTGCAACCCCACGCCACCCAAACTCCTCAATCGGGCCCAGGAAGAGCGCGGCAGCCAAGGATGGAAAAACCAAGTACCAGGGATCGAACAGGAAGGGTTCTCCTATTGTGCCGTTGAGAACCGCCCCGAAGTAGACCACTGCTGGAATGCCAAAGAGCAGGAATAACCACCACACTCGAGGTGCACGCCAAAGCGTCAGGCGCTGGAAGAAGCTCCTCAAGCCTCTTAAACCGTACTGTCGCAACACCAAGAATATACCCACAAATCCGGGTGAATAGACGGCCAGAATAAACAATGGATTGGTCCTGCTGATCTCGCCAAAGACAGCAACGATCTGGTCAGTGAACAGGATGAGAATTGCAGCGATACCCCAGGTCAGGCCGAAGGTAAGTGCTATGAAAGGAATCAAAGTCCTTATGGACATGCCTGACTTTCTCTCCGAATTTGATTGCATTGACCAGTCTCCTTTGTCTACTTCCGCCGCAGATTCGGTGATCAATTCATTTGAATTGTGAACGATCTGTCTACGTCGACAATATAAGCTTTGGAATCAGCCATCGCATCGGGGAGACGAGTAGACTACAGTTTCTACGAGAAGTGAGGTCTAGGGCTGGTCGAATGACCAGGCAAGGGAGCAGAGTGAGGACTGGATTTAGCTGTACTTTTCCGATAGGAACGACCGGGTTAGTAGACGAACCAAAAAGGTAGTTGTTAATCCATCCTGGTACACACGGCTACTCGCCCAGCGATAGCCCCACGGTTGCTCAAAACCAGGTCCGTGAGGACTGCGCTGGCTGCTTTGGACCACTTGGTTCACATCCGATTGGTCGATGTTTCGAGTCCATTCGCGCCCACACGAAGGGTCTCTACATTTGTTGTAGAGACTTTTTCTTTTGGAACTTGACACACATCTCAATCCGAGCACCCCTGACGCGCAGCCGAAGGGGTCGCATCCACCTCTTAGACTGATGCGTTCATCGCAGTGGTCTATCAGTTATATTAATTGGTGATACAGAACAAACGAGCATCCCTGAAATGCTGCCGTAGTGAGCGCGCATTCACTTATCATCTCTGCTCGTGATGTAGAGTAATTCGTGTTTCGCAAAGTTGATAACGGATCATCTTCGTCAAGAGCTGAAAGCTGTTAACACACTACTCGAGGGGCCAAGCTCATTAGTTCAACCTTCCATTTAGTTTTGGTATCATGTGTTCCAGTCCCAGCAATGAGAATTCAAGATAGATCGAGCTTAACAACCCTAGCGTCTCATCCGAGGAGATCGAAGTGTCACCCGACATAATCCTGGTACTGGCCATCCTGGCTGTCGCGGTCGTTCTTTTCGTCAGCGAACGACTGAGGGTGGATCTGGTTGCCATGCTGGTCCTGATCACGCTCAGTCTGACAGGGCTGGTGACAACCGAGGAAGCGTTTTCCGGGTTCGCAAGCCCAGCTGTAATCACGGTTTGGTCGGTGTACATCGTCAGTGGGGCGTTGTTCCGCAGCGGGGTTGCCGACAGCCTGGCTCGCTTCATGCTGCGCATCGCCGGCGAAAGCTATGTCCGTATCCTGGTGGTCATCATGGTGACGGTTGGTGTGATGTCCGCCTTTATGAACAATATCGGCGCGGTGGCGATCCTGCTTCCAGCGGTGGTGAGTGTTGCCCGCCGGATTAACGTCGCACCTTCTAAACTTTTGATTCCCATGGCCTTCACCTCCCTCCTGGGTGGGAAGATGACACTCATCGGCACCCCACCCAACATCCTGGCAACCAGTATCATGGAATCCTATGGTGGCTTGGAACCCTTTCGATTCTTTGACTTCGCTCCCATGGGTGCGATCGTCCTGCTAACGGGGATCCTTTATTTCGTGCTCATCGGCCGCCATCTCCTTCCGGACCGCACCCCGGGCGGTGACCTGTCCCAGGTTTACCAGATCCGGGAATACCTGAGTGAAGTGAGGATAAAAGATTCGTCACCGTTGCATGGGACTACATTGGCTGAAACCCAGCTTGGGGAGGCGTATGACCTGACGGTCCTGCAGGTCCGTCGCGTTGACCAAGCGCCTCTCAATGCCCGACCCGATCTGAAGCTGAGAGCCGGAGATGTGCTCCTGGTGGAAGGTCCTTCGGACAACCTGCTCCGCGCCAGTGAGGCTCTGGGTTTGGAAGCGTTGGCGGAGTGGAAATTTGAGGAGTTTGACGAAGATTCAGGCACTTCACACGAGATGGTTGATATCACTCTCTCGCCTCGCTCCAGCTTACAGGGGAAAACGTTAAAGCAGATCAATTTTCGAGCTCAATTCGGGTTAAACGTCCTGGCAATTCAACATGCAGGCGAATCGAGAATCTCGCATATTGCTGATATCCCCCTCGATTTTGGTGACACGCTGCTCGTGCGCGGGCCGAAGAACCGCGTTGATATTCTACGCCGAGATCCCCAATTCCTGATGCTTGAAACCCCTCCACTTGAGAATCGCCGACTGAACAAAGCACCGCTTGCAGTTTTGATCTTGCTTGGGGTGTTGATCGCGGTGAGCACCCGCCTCCTCCACGTTTCGACAGCAATGCTCATCGGGGCCATGCTCATGGTGCTGACCAATGTGTTGAATATGGATGAAGCCTTTCAGGCGATAGAGTGGAAATCGGTCTTTTTAATTGCTGGCATGCTGCCGATGGGGATCGCCATGCAAACGAGTGGGACTGCTCTGTTTTTAGCCAAGGGCATCATCGATTTGGTCGGTGGGTGGGGCCCTGTGGCGGTGTTGATGGGGATCTTCCTGATGACTGCGCTGACCACAGAGGTGATGTCCAACGCTGCCGCTACGGTCCTGGTGACACCGATTGCAATAGATGCAGCCCGCAGTCTTGGCGCAAACCCCCAAACCTTCGTCATGGCAGTGGTCATCGCGGCCGCGACCTCCTTTTTGATGCCCATCGGACACCAGGCCAATGTACTCGTATTCGGTCCCGGCGGGTATCGCTTCTTCGATTACACGAAAGTCGGAGTCTGGCTGAATGTGATCATCTTTTTCGTAGTCGCCACAATCCTGCCCTTGGTCTGGCCGATGTTTAGATGATGGCTCCGAGGTTCTGTACTGCGGGTAATCCGGTGACGGACGAACAACAAATCAAGCAACTTCAGGATTGTCTCCAAAACCTGACGGCACGCTATCAAGTACTTGAGACGCTTGCGTTGCGGATCGAAGATCGTTTGAATGTCCATGAAATCGCTCGGTGATTGTCCAGTAGACCAGATACTCGATAGCTTCCAATAAGAGCGTGATATCTCGCTGGAGCGGGTTGTCTTCCCCATTTCGATAAATTGAATTAGAAATAGCTTGGATCGCTATCCTCGTTATCATGAGAAAACCGCCCATTGGGCGGTCCTCTACTTTACCTGCAGGAATCTTCACTGGATCACTCTCATCCCACCGCCGCTTAGGTTATCTAATCATTTCATCGATAAATTCCAACATCAATGCAGTCACACGCGCATGTTGTTCTCCTGCACTCAGGGACGGCACCACATCTCCTTTTTGAGGGCCGTAGTCACCAAACTGTGCATGGCTGGCGCCTTCGATGGGGGCAAAAATTGTGTCCTCGGGAAGCAAGTGTTTTTTATCATCGAAATTGTCCGTGTTGGCTGTGCCTTCGGTTGTGCCGTAGATGGAAATCACCTCGATGTCATTGTCGGATAAATCGGCGCTGTCGGGAGGGTAAGAATCCCAGAGCGCCAGCCCTGCGATGTCCTCGGAGTGATTCTCAGCGTAGATCGAGGCCGCCGCACCTCCCAGTGAATGACCCGCCAGGACCCAATCATCGAGGCCTGGAAAGGCCTCGATGACGCTGTTGGCTGTATTGGTGTTGAAGATCGCCAGATTCAAAGGCATGGGCGTCACCACAACGAAAATACCACGCTCGGCCAATTGACGAAGTACCGGTGCGTAGGCTTCCGGTGCGACCAGCCCGCCCGGATAAAAAATCAGGCCGACATCTGGTGTTGTTTCAGGTGTAAATATGATCCAATCATCTTTTGAAACCTGGACCGCTGAAGAAGACTCCAGCGCGGTAGAGGCTATCTCGCCAGCAGGGTAGGTGCTGGTCGCCGACCAGATAAACAAACCAGCGACGGCGACAACCAGCAAAACCAGAATACCGACACCAGCGATTTTCAAGATTTTTTTGAATTTCATCATGACTCCAAGAGTCGATTGAGATAAGGGTTTTAGCCCAAAGATATTTGCGCAGTGATCATAACTTAAAACTCAAGTTGGGATTCCGGGATCCTGATCGACAGGTTCAACTCGACCCTATGGAGCAACCGGTAAGAAGTCGTTTGACTGAAACTGCCATGAGCCAATTTCAGGCCGTGGTGCGCGGTCTGCCATGAGCCCAGGAAGAGCATATGGACGTCAATCTCCAACGAAATCGCGATGAGCCAGGGGCAGTAGAAGGACCGCATCGTAGTGGTCTTTCGGGGCGCTCACGTAGATATCTCCAGATACGTTCAAGGGCACTCTACCTGTGCTGAAAGTCGGGTCTTCGAGTGGCAGGAAGACGTATTGCTCAGGCCAGGTCTCGTTCAAGACACGTAGAAGTTCATTCCTGGGTGAGCCCGACAAATCGAAGTCCGGATTGCCGCTGCCCGGTGTGGCCATGATGTGGGCTGCCGATACCCAAATCGCCATTGTTCTACCCCCACTGACGGGGCTGCTGTCTGCCAGGTAATCACCCAGCCATTCGATGCCTTCCGTGCCAAAGAGACCGGATTTCTGGGCATGGGTCTGGCCGAAATTAATCAGGGTGCCGCCCGGGCTTTCGCTCACCCGGCGATCGGCGAGCAGCTTGATGACCTCTTCGCGCAATCGGACGGATTCGTCGTAGTCGCTTTCTCTCAGTGTCCGAACGGGTATGCTGAGAAGCTCAACCTCGACCATCTCCCCCACGGTGTCATACCAGTATTCCCCCCAGGAGGCGATGAGATCGGCGCGATCAGTCTGCAGGTCGGTTTGGAGTGTTTCCAGAAGTGACTGATGACCGTCCAGGGATGAATGGTCGCCGTTCAGGAATGAGACGATCGGACCTGGCTCCGGCAGCTGCTCGGCAACGAGACCGATTATAAATACCCATCCCTCTGTGCCGCCGTAATCGGGAAGGTGCACGTCGATGGCGTGAACCATGATCCGTTCGCTCTCGGGCAGCGTGCGGTTGAAATCACGGATGGCGGTGATCGCCTCGCCGCCGATGTCGTGGGGAGGTGTCCACTCGGGTATGAGCCCACCATCGTTGACGTAATCGGTGAGCAGCCAATCTGCAGCCTGGGTCCACTCGAACAGGAATTGACGGAATCCACGGGCGTGCAGTTCACGCACCAGCTCAGCGACCAGCTCTCGGTGCTCGCGCAGGAAATGCGCTTCGCCGAGCATGACGACCCGATTTTGTGCCAGCCTGTCGAGCACATTTTCAGGGATTGTGTCGCCATCGAACGCGACGGCATCATGCTCGATGATTGTTTGAAGATCGGTGCGCGAGACGCGCGTCAGCCGATCCCACAGGAAATAGCCTCCGACAGAGATACCCGCGACAACGACTAGGATTATGAAAACCGCAGCTATTTTCCTCACCGAATTTCATCTCCTGGCGCGCAGAATATATCTGGGTTGAAGCTCTGGGTGCATTTGATAGCTTTAGTTATATATATTTTGGCTTTTTTATCCAAATAGATGGCTCATTTTAAAGAAACTGCGCATCACCAGGATAAAGCGTTGTCCTGCGGGAAAGGAGTCAAGCGCTTCCCAATCATCCTGTTGTGATTCGCCTTGCTCGATTACTTACTCAGGTGTCTTCTGTTGGGTGATCAGGGTGCATAGATCGGTGAGTCGAGGACGCGGAAGTAATATTCCGCCTCCTTTCGCACACGGAATTCAAAATCTGTTTGCGCAGGGGCCTGGTCTCCATCGCCGCCGCAGCAAGCCCCAAGAGTAAACAGCGAGCCGTCTGGTTCTTTGAAGCTAACCGTGAAAAGATAAACGCCTTCCTGCAAAGAGCTATCTTCGATGAGACGGATATCGAATGGAGCAAGACACTGTGCGCCATTGAGCTCGCAGGCTGCTTGCAAGAGCGCTGGATGATCCTCCGGATCAATTCCGGGGTTGTGGGCGATCATGGTTTCGAATGGGCCTGCATAGAGGTCGGCGGCAGCCGGATAATTCCCTGAGCGCAGGAAATCAAAAAATGTGATTAACGCCCGTTCCGCTGCTTGCGCATCTGAGAGCCCCTCTCCGGCCTCTGTTTGTCCTGGCCTGGATGGGACACATGCGCATATGCATAGCAGGAGCAGGGTGAACAAGAAATTCAGAAAACCCATTTGTGTGTTTCTATTAAGCATACGCTTGTTTTGAACGCTCCTGGCAGAATCACCGTAAACTCCCCAAAACGGGTCGAAAATCCGATTCTGATCCTCAGCTTTGAACAGATAACCCGAAGGCATCTTCGAGCATCGCCTCAATCGGGTCCCATTCTGGCAGGATCACCGAAGCCCCGCTAACCGGAACCCGCCAGAGCGATCCCATCTCCGGGCCGATATCGTAACGCTGGATGGCGGAAGGATCCCCGGCGACGTGAACTGCTGCGGGGACCAGCGAGATGACGTCCGCCAGATCCAGATTGGTCTCCACAAATCCGCGGTACTGCCGGTACAGCTCGGGGATTTGTTTCAAGCCGTTGATGCTTAGAACTTTGTCAAATAAGGCCAGGGCAAGTTCCTGCTCCCTCCGGAGACGATCGAAGTCGCCTGTGGTTTTACGCATACGGGCGTAGCAAAGCGCCTGGAAACCATCCATGTGATAGACACCCGGCGAGTAGCTCCAGACCCTACCACACTCATCCTGGAGCCTCCCGCCGACTTGAACATCGATGCCGCCGAGGGCGTTGACGATGCGCGTAAAGCCTGAAAAATCGACCCTTACCCAATGGTCAATTTGCAGCCCAAAGTTGTATCGGATCGTGTCCGCGACCATCTCTGGGCCCCCTTTGGCATCAGCGACGTTAATGCGGTCAACCCTCCAGCCCGGTATGTAGACGTAGAGATCGCGGGGAAAAGATAGAAGCTTAACCATCTGCGTATCCGGGTTGATGGAAACCAACAACATGACATCTGTGCGGTGGCCATAGTCGTTGGGCCGTTGATCGGATCCGAGCACGATGATGTTGATAAGCTGATCCGCATCGCTGCTAACGTGCATTGGTCGGCGAATCTCGATCGCCGAGGGCTCCGCGGGAGCAGCGAAATCTTCCCAGGGATCCACGGGAGTTGGTTTCGGAGGTGGGGTCGAGGTCGTCATTGGATCAGATAGTGGAGTTGAACTTGCCCCCGGGATGAGCGCATTGGTTTCGTGGTCGACCGCGTCTTGAGATGGAGCACGCGAGCGTAGAGCCGTGGCCCACCCGCAGGCAGTTGTGGTGGCTGCGAGGGTGATGGTTAATATCCCCGCAAGGATGAATCTAGATTGAGCACGCCCCTGAATAGAAGCGGGCTGCCAGAGAGCTGTGAGAATCGTTTTCGGGAGAAGCCTCAGAAAACCACTATTGCTTTGGTGTCTCATAATTCACCTCAGAATGGGGGTCACTCGGCAAGGCGGAAGTCACGGATAACTCCCCGATCTTATGCCCCCACAGGTTAACCGTGTATAAACCGGGATTCGGGCGGCCCAGATTGAACTCCAACCGACCTCCTCCTGCACAATCCGGGCTACAGCCTCCGATGAGAGGTCTGGTTGAGCTTAGATTAAACGTTGTCTCCAGATCCAGGCGGAAGTTTGTTTGATCCAGAACTGCGGTTCCGATGGCCTGGTTCACATGCGTGCAGCGAATCGAGTAGCAATCGCCTGGTTGAACCGAAACCAGGATGTGGGCGTCCTCCGATTGTCGGAAGCAAACTGAGGTTTTCTCCCGGATCAGGATCCCGGGTTCAGGTCTGCCAAATAGCAACGCACAAGCGCTGAGCAGGAAGAGCGAGGGCAGCAGCGCTGCTGCCCTAAGGATCCATGTGATTCTTGCATCGGCTGTCCCCTTGAGCTTTATCGACGAATTTTCTGGGCCAGGAGGTGCGGTTCTCATTGATCGTCTCCTGATTCCTTAAGCCAGATCGTCCCACCACAGCAATGAGATGTCTCAAGCGCGTGCACACCCGGAAGCAGCATTTCTCCGAAGGTTTTCTCAAGTGTGTGCTCACCATCGGGAGGGATGGTTGCCGTCAGCTGCCCAAGCATGACTCGGACGTCTTCCTGTAAGCGATTTATGATACGGAGCCGTTGATCAGGTCTGACGGCCATGCAGCGCGGGTCGGGCATATCCGGGTTGATGGTCATCGTCACGACCTCGCCTGAAGATTCACCGCAAATCCCTGCGGCAGGTGTGTCCGCCATCGGAGTCGCCAGCCCAGAGGTCGTATCAAGTTTGACATCGATCTGCACCCAGAAAGGCGAAAGGCTTTCCGGTCCAATCCCGAATGTGTTGCCCAGCTCATCCTGGAGCAGCCAGTATCCCTGGTAGGTACCCGGGAAGCCGGGTGCGGTCATGGCGATGGAAAGGTCGACGGTCTCGCCGGGCTGCACGGTTTCTGGAAGGGGTGAAGCATCATAAGCACCTATTTGATCACCATCTGTGAAGACCAATGCGTATTCGCCGGACCAGGAGCAGGTGCCGGTATTACGCAGTCGCCAGCTCTTAACGAATTGTTCGTGAGGGCTCATATCTGTCCCATCCGGAATCGACAGATCCTGGATGAACTCTGCCTGGTTCTTGCACCCGGCCTCTTCTAGCACGGGGATAGCCGGCGCGGTCGCGGTCGGTGCTGTCGATTGAGCCGGCACCATCGCTGTTGGTTCAAGATCAAATGTCATTTCTGTGCCCTCTGTGCGGGCAGATGTTGGCAATGACTCAGTGAACACAGGTTCCGGGCTCTGCGTCGGAAAGCTGGTGGGCTCTCCTAGTGTGGGTCCGAGCTGACATCCGGCCAGGCTTGTGAACGCAAGCGCAGCCGCGAAGCGGAGCAGCTGGAGGACCACGTGAAAAGCACTGTTAAACTCCGGTTTGTAAGCCTGCATTCGCCTGAAGCTGGATCCGTGGTTTTTCATGAAATGGGGCAGTAGACTATTCATCTTTGCCTGCACACCGATCTACTCCAAATCCTGCTGTTTGTTTTTCCTGTTACTCAGGAAGATCCAAACGGCAGTTGAACCCAGGGCGATAACGCCCATGGCGGCGCAGACCAGGATAACCAATTCGGTGATTCCGATGGACATTGTTGCTTCCTTTCCAATTAGAAGGTCAGATTTCAGAGAGTTTCTCCCTGCCGCTGGAAGGGATCAATGTTTTCCTGCACGGACACCTGCCCAGCTTGTGCAGACCACCATCATTCGTATGGAAATCGAGCGCAGCCAGACTTTGATGTTTCCAGCTTCAATCTATGCTGGACCTGTCACGCGGACATGACCAGATATAGCCTCATTTGTAACAAGCTGTCACAAAATTGTGACAAACCCGGAAGATTGGGCTCATTCGCTTATGCAGCAGATTATCTTCCATAGGGATCCACTTTTTGTCTTGAGGGGCGCCACAAATCGGGCAAGAGCGACCATTAGCAGCCCTTACGGATCATTGCAGAACGCTGGCAGCAGACATTGCGTAATGGCATGCGAGTGAGATCAAATCATGCAGATTAATGGGGCTGCACATCCAATATGCAGCCCCATTGTCTCCACGTCGAATTTACGCTCATCCTTCCTGCATGGGTGCGCCACCAGCCAGGTCAATTT
>JASFUN010000005.1:0-12567 GCA_050050255.1 Anaerolineales bacterium
CCTGGAGAATATTGACTACCAGACAATATTCTCCAGGCATCCTGGTTCAGCAGCCCGGCAGTCGGAGCGGCTGCTGAACCAGGATGCCTGGAGAATATTGTCTGGTAGTCATCTGGATCCGAAAGGGGCTCAGTGATGTACGGCGGCAGAGGCATCTGGCCAATGCTCTCTAAAATCTCGTTGATCGGTTTTTCGAACTCGATCAAGCGCTGAGGGCCGCCCAGATCGCGCAGCACCTTGACTTGCAATCCGTTATTCAGCGCCAGCGTTTTTCCTTCGGAAATCCCTTTGCCCCCGACCATCGCTCGCCAGGTGGTGGGATCGACCTGTTCGAGGAGAAGCAGTTCGGCATGACCGCCGCCTGGTTGTTTGCGAGCGTAGATCCTGGCTGGCAGCACGCGCGTTTCATTCAATACCAGGGTGTCTCCCGGATCAAGCAGGCCGGGGAGCTCATAAAAGTAATGATGCCGGATTTCACCACTGTGACGATCGAGCACCATCAAGCGTGAGTGGTCTCTCGGCCTGGCGGGGTGCTGGGCGATAAACTCTCCTGGAAGGTCGTAATCGAAGTCGGAGGTTTGCACGAGGTGTTTATCTCATACGGCGAAGCAGCAGGTTTATCAGAACCGTCAAGATGAGGCTCAACAGCAGGGAGGTGGCGAGAGGCACGAAGCAACTGAAACCTTCTCGTTGAATGCGGATATCCCCGGGCAAGCGACCAAGGGGTATGCCCAGCCGACCAGCGAGCCAGATGGCGCCACCGAGCACAAGCAGGCCCACGCCAGCTAAGATTATCCAGCGGCCGATCGAGGTTAAATCTTCCATACTGAGATTACAAGTCCGGCAACCGAGCTTGAGGCGTGGTCGCTGGAGGCGTAAGGCCAAGGTGTTCGTAGGCAAGCTGGGTTGCCACGCGACCCTGTTGGGTGCGGTCGATAAACCCGAGCTGGAGCAGGTACGGTTCGACCACGTCCATGATCGTATCGGGTTCTTCGCTGATTGAAGCGGCGATTGTCTGCAGCCCTACGGGCCCGCCCTGGAACTTCTCAATGATGGTGTGCAGCACTTTGCGGTCAGCGTCATCCAGACCGAGATCGTCGATCTCAAGCAGCGCGAGCGCTTGTTTAGCGACCTTGCGCGTGATATTGCCATCGGCGCGGACTTGCGCATAGTCACGTACTCTGCGCAGCAGTCGGATCGCCACACGCGGCGTACCGCGCGCCCGGCAAGCGATTTCTTCAGTTCCCCCACTGTCAATTTCAAGTTCCAACACGGTAGCTGCACGCCGGACAATCGCTTCCATGGCGCCGTTTTCGTAAAAATCTAGCCGGTGCACGGCTCCAAACCTCGCTCTCAACGGCGCGGAAAGCAGCGCCAACCTGGTCGTGGCGCCAACCGTGGTGAAGCGGGGTAGTTTCAGGCGAATGGAACGGGCACTGGGCCCTTTGCCGATGGTGAGATCGAGGGCGAAATCTTCCATGGCGGGATAGAGCACTTCTTCGACGACGCGACCCAAGCGATGGATTTCATCGATGAATAGAATATCACCCGCCTGCAGGTTGGTGAGTATCGCCGCCAGGTCTCCGGCTCGCTCGATCGCCGGGCCTGATGTCACCTTTAGATTCACTTCCATCTCTTTACTGAGGATGTGTGCGAGCGTGGTTTTCCCCAACCCCGGTGGACCGTAAAAGAGGACATGATCCAGGGCCTCTTTGCGGCCTCTGGCGGCTTCGATGAGGATCGATAAATTTTCGCGCACGCGATTTTGACCGATCATCTCATGAAGGTAGCGTGGTCTGATGGTCAAATCGCCATCGTCTTCCTCACGCCTGTCGGGGGAGATAAGCCTATCGTTGGGTTCAGTCACGATGCTGATTATACAAAATGTGTCAGGTCCGGGGTAACTGGTAGGTCATCTGAATTCGGGTGGATCAGCGGTTGGTGATATTTTAAACCAGTGTCGACCCGAGAAAAGAGGCCCGAGTTGAAGCCCGAGGCGTTCATATAATTCTGAGGGGATACCGATGTCTCCCAGGTAAAGCCGTCCGGATACGTTGCGCAGTCCTTCCTTTGGAAGTGCCAGAGTCAGCGTGCGCGTCGGTATGATCGCGACACCGGGTGTTTCCCCGCTGGTCGCGTTGACCCCGGAGGGTAGGTCCAGGCTTAAGATGGGCAGAGATGAATCGTTTGCAGCCTGGATGAGATCCTTTACCAAGCCTCGAGGGGCACCTACCAAGCTGTAACCCAGCAGCGCATCGATGACCAGACTGGTTTGGGAAATCCCAGATGTGAGCCAGGTGTGGGGACGCGCTTCGAGACCAGCTTTGCTCAAAACCTCATATTGGGTTCTTGCCGACCCGGATAAAGTTTGCGGGTCCCGGGACAGCACCAGCTCAACGGGATAGCCGTGATTGTGAAGATGTCGCATGCAGGAAAGCCCGCCGCCTCCATTTCCTCCCGATCCAGCCAGGATGAGGATGCGATTGGGCCGCGGACACAACTGCATAGCGTGCTGGGCGAGAGTTCGACCGGCGTTCTCCATCATCTGCAGGACGCTCAGCGAGAACTCTTCTTCCGCGAGACGGTCCACTTCCCGCATCTCCTCGGCTGAGACGGCGGGGATGAGAATTCCCTGTGGGTTCCTAAAATACACTCGGTTTGGATCGTATTCGGCAGCGTTCATCTCTGTCCCCACGCGTCGAACATGGCTGAGCTGAAGCTAATGGTGGAAAATACCCCCAGCATGCGTTTGCTGGCATTTAAGTTATTGAAGTGTACGGCTAAGAAATTTCTATGATTCAGAAGTGGCTTCAAGGTTGCCGAGAGGAGATGTATGCTGCTCAGTTTGTTTCTCGTCAGAGGTTAATACTTCACAACAGGTGGCAGCTTCTTTGCCTGGGCGACCCAGCTTGATACTTGCCCGATTGAGGGTAGCCGCCGGACGAGACGTCTGCGCTCGTTGGCCTCTGTCATCCGCTGGTGCAAGTTCTTGGGGTCACGGTTGCGCAGCTCCTTGACGGTATCAACACCGGCCTCTTCGAGCAGGTCTGAGTACTCCTCGCCGATGCCCTTGATGCGTATCAAATCAGCAAGGTTTACCCATTCAAGGATGAGCTTCTCACTAATCCCGGTGTTTTCGGATAGATCTTTTCGACCACGCCGGCTTGCACCCGCCTGAAGCAGTCTGCCCGTTGAGCGCACCCCAACCTCGATAAGTTTCTTCTGATAGGTTGGTCCTATCCCTTCGATATCGATGATCCTCACCATGGGAGCACCCTTCTCTCGTACATCAAATTAATGACCCTGTCTCATTTTAAGTGGATGGTCGCGTTCAAGGCAAGTGTTGCTCGGTTCTTCTCGGGCAATGTATTCTACCGGACAAAGAGAATGGGAGATAGGTTTTAGTTGACGACACCAGGCAGGTTATCTATACTGGCAAATGGTTTGAGCAACCAGAACAAGGATCCAATCCATGCTCCAACCAAGCACTGAAGGATAATCTCGGAAACGGTCTGGCCAAACCTCTTTTCATTTGATTCATATGGTTTCATAATCACTATTCGGGATTGGAAACCATTCCGGGAGAAATAGAGTGAGCATAGGGATTGGATTGCGTCAGGTCCAGGAAGCCCTGGATCGGAAAGGCAATCTGGTTCAGCAGGAGTTCATCCGAATGAGCGAAGAGCTGGATGAACTCAGCCATAAAATAGTCGAAGCTGACGCCGAAGAGAAGAAAACGCTGAAGCAAGAACAGCGTGAACTCCGCGCGCGTCAAATTGAGGTTGCAGACCAAGTCAACATCTGGCGTGCGCGGGCGCGTGAAGTACTGACGCAGCCCGGTGAAAGCTCATTGCGTGCCTATCTCCAGGGGTTGCTCGATCTGGATGAACCCACCATCGTTCCGGCAATCGAACAAGCGCTGCGTCTGCTGGATACGCCTCCTGAAGAACGGGGTCCAATCGACGCCGCCCCGGATTTGCAAGCTCAATCCCCCGTCCAGAGGCTGCTGGATAGAGCCCGGACAGACTACGACTTACGTTCCAGCGATCCGGCTGTGAGGCAGAGGGAAGCGATAGCATTTGTCAACCGGCAAGGTGTGGCGCAGGACGAAGAGGTTCTAGAAGAAGTCGAGGCGGCGATGGATGATCCGGATCCGCTTGTTGTGGAGTTAGCCACACTCACGACGATTCAACTCTACCGATTTCGTGCCACACGCTTCGCTGATCTGGACCTTGCTCACGAGGCCGTCCAGTACCTGGCCCGATTGAATCATCCAAGGGTCATCCCGGTGCTCATCGAAATCGCGGAACAAAGAAGGGTGGGTTACGCTCAAGAGGATGGCGAGGCTGTTGAGCGTCACAATGATCGCTCCAGGATGGTAGCACTGCTCCGTCTGGTGAAATGGCATACGCCTGAAGCGAAGCTGAGCATCCAGAAACTGCGTTACGATCAGGATCCACACATCGCAAAAGCAGCCGAAAGAGCTCTGGAGCTCTTCCCGGGGCCGTGGACCGGCAAAATATCACCCAGGAATGAGGGCTGACGTCCTTCCGGGGTGGTTCAGGGCCGTTATTCAAACCGAAAAAACACTTGACATAGCGGCCTTCTGCAATATAATTAGACGAAGTTTGGTAAATATTTCATTTTTCGGTCGGCGCCTGAGGAGCGCTTGGGACGATCTGTGTCCCATGCGCTAATTTGTTTTGTCTTCAAATTAGCACGTTTGTTCGAATTGTCCATATCGGTGTTTTTCTAAACCACCGCCAAACGCGACGGAGGGTCATGGGTGGAAGCTAAAGGTTTTCGTGCGCTTCGGATTAGTCTTGCATCACCTGAAACAATTCGTAGTTGGTCACATGGCGAGGTACTGAAGCCAGAAACGATCAATTATCGACGCCTACGGCCAGAAAAGGATGGCCTTTTCTGCGAGGCGATTTTTGGTCCAACGAAAGATTGGCAATGCTACTGCGGAAAGTACAAGAACATCCGCTTTAAAGGCATTACCTGCGAAAAATGCGGCGTGGAGGTCACTCGATCCGCCGTGCGGCGCGAGCGGATGGGACATATCAGCTTGGCCGCCCCGGTGGCACATGTGTGGTACACACGCCGTGTGCCATCGTACCTGGGGCTGCTGTTGGATATCTCTCGCCGCAATCTTGACCGCGTGCTTTATTTCGCACAATACGTCGTCACGTTTGTCGATGAGGACGCACGTAAGAAGGCCATCAAGCGCATCGAAGATGAGCTTGTGGAGCTTGAAACGGCGGAGAAGAAGGCTTTAAAGGAAAGTGAAGCCGAGATCAAAGAAGGTCTTGAAGCACGGCTGGCCGAACTTGAGGAACAGAAGAAGCAGGTTCAGGACGAGTACGAAGAGGAAGTCGGGGAAAAGATCGACCCCGTCATTCGTGAGGGTCAGCGCCTCGAAAATACGCTCAAAGACAAGCAGGATGTGACCATCCGGGCGCCCATCCAATTCAAGGAGTTGGATACTCTCGTCGCCGACAAAGGCGAGACGATAGACAAAGACCACATCACCAAGGTACAGAAGCTGGTGAAGTCACATCTGGATGAGGTCGAATCAACTCTCCAGGAAGAACGCGATCAAAAGCTGGAACAGCTGGCTTTGGATCTCGAGGAAGCTCAGGCTGAAGCTGAAACGTCGCTTTCGCAGCTTGACGACTTTATGGACGAAACGATCGTTGAAGCGCGGGAAACGCTCGAGCGCGATCTCGATGATCTTCAGTCGATTGAACAGATGATGTTCCTGGGCGAGACACAATATCGTGAATTGAAATCAAGCTGGGGCCAGGTCTTCCGCGCGGATATGGGCGCTGAGGCTTTTTACGAAATTCTCCAGCAGATTGATCTAGATCAACTGGCGAAAGATCTCTGGCAGGAAGTGCGCACAACTCGCAGCAAGCAGCGTAAGAAGAAAGCAACCAAGCGCTTGAACGTTGTGGAGGCCTTCCGCCGCTCAGAGAATCGTCCTGAGTGGATGATACTGACTATCCTCCCGGTTATCCCACCGGATCTACGCCCCATGGTGCAGCTGGATGGCGGGCGCTTCGCGACCTCTGATCTTAATGACCTCTACCGGCGCGTCATCAATCGAAACAATCGCCTGAAGCGATTGGTCGAGTTAGGTGCGCCGGATGTCATCGTGCGCAACGAGAAGCGCATGCTGCAGGAGTCGGTCGACTCTTTGATCGACAATTCACAGCGGGGGAAGGCGCTTTCGCGACGCGGACGGCGAGAGTTGAAATCGTTAAGCGATATGCTGAAGGGCAAGAAGGGCCGTTTCCGGAGAAATCTACTCGGCAAGCGCGTGGATTACTCAGGACGATCCGTTATCGTGATCGGACCACACCTGAAGCTCTTCCAGTGTGGTCTGCCGAAATCAATGGCCCTGGAGCTCTACCGCCCCTTTGTCATTTCAAAGCTAGTTCAATACAACTATGCCGCCAACGTCAAAGGCGCCAAACGCATCATCGAGCGCGAACGTCCGGAGGTCTGGGAGGTGTTGGAAGAGGTCATCAAAGACCGCCCGGTCCTCCTGAATCGTGCGCCAACGCTGCACCGCTTAGGCATCCAGGCTTTCGAGCCAGTGCTTGTGGAGGGCAAGGCGATCCAACTGCACCCACTGGTGTGTGCGGCGTTCAACGCCGACTTCGATGGTGACCAGATGTCGGTGCACCTACCGCTGTCCAAGCGTGCGGTCACCGAAGCGCGTGAGCTGATGCTGTCCTCAGTGAACTTGCTCAAGCCGGCGGACGGCGAACCAATCGTAGGACCGACGAAGGACATGATCCTCGGCGTTTACTATCTCACCATGGAGGTTGAAGGCCAGGAGTTCCGTGGCGCGGGTAAGGCATTCAGTGATTTCGACGAGGTTGAGATGGCTTACGCTCTCGGTCACGTCGAGATTCATACACCGATCAAGATCCAGGTTGAGACCTGGTATGACGAGAATCACGACAAGCTAGATGAACCTGAGACCAGGGTGCTCGACACAACCATTGGACGGGTGCTCTTCAACCAGGTACTACCGCCGGAACTGCAATTTGTGAACCGGGTGCTTGACAAAGGTGAAGTACAGGATCTGGTTGGTGATGTTTACCAGCTCTTACGCGAAGAAGGCACTCCGACCGTGGTCGACGCCATCAAGGACATCGGCTTCGAGTATGCAACCAAGTCGGGCACGACGATCGCCGTTTCGGACATCACCGTTCCAAGCAGTAAATCTGACATCATCGCGCAAACCCTGGATGAAGCAGAAGCCGTCCGACAGGATTACCGCCGTGGGTTGTTGACTGAGCAGGAGCAGAATGAGCGCGTAATCGAACTCTGGCAGGACACGACTTCGAACGTCGCTCAAGAGGTTAAGAACTCAATGGACCCTGCTGGCAACCTGAGCATGATGGCTATATCCGGTGCAACCAAAGGCGGCTTCCAGCCGATCTCTCAGTTGGCTGGCATGCGAGGCCTCATGGCTGACCCGGCGGGGCGGATTATCCCTCTGCCCATCCGGTCCAGTTTCCGTGATGGGCTCAACACACTTGAGTACTTCATCTCCACGCACGGTGCCCGAAAAGGCTTGACAGATACGGCCCTGCGCACCGCAGATGCCGGGTATTTGACCAGGCGCCTGGTTGATGTCGCACAAGATGTGATCATCAACGCTGAGGATTGCGGGACCGAAGAAGGCATCTGGATCCGCCGTGAGGATGACGTCGCAGGGCAGGAGCTGGCATACCGTCTCTTTGGGCGAGTTCTTGCACGCAGGGTCGCAGACCCGGATACCGGCGAGGTGATCGCCAAGAAGGGCGACCCCATGGATCTGAAGCTTGCGAAGCGCATCGACCGCTCCGGCGTCGAGCAAGTCTACGTTCGATCGCCATTGACCTGCGAACTGCAGTTCGGTATGTGCCAGCAGTGCTACGGCATGGACCTCGGACGTGGTCGCATGGTTGAGCTAGGTGCAGCCGTGGGCATCGTGGCAGCCCAGTCGATCGGTGAGCCTGGCACACAGCTGACGCTGCGGACGTTCCACACGGGTGGTGTCGCCGCGGGCGGTGATATCACGACAGGACTTCCACGTGTTGAGGAGCTCTTCGAGGCGCGAATGAAGCCCAAGGGTGAGGCTGTAATCTCGGAGATCGCCGGGACGGTGGAGATCATCCGGTCGGATATGCCCGACGGACCTCGCACGATTCGCATCTCCAACAGCCAGTTGATCAAGGACGAATACAACGTACCCGGCAACTGGGCGCTTCGTGTGGAGGATGGCGATGAGATCGAAAGCGGCAAGCTGATCGCAAAACGAGGCGATTCCAAAATCAAGGCTTCTCATGGTGGTCGTGTGCGCCTGGAAGATCGCAAGGTGATCGTTTCATACGACAAGGTCGACGAGGCGGAATATGAGATCCCCGCCAGCGCAAGGCTGCTGGTGAAGGACGGTGCGAAGATTGAATCTGGGCGTCAGCTCACGGAAGGTTCGCTGAATCCGCATCGAATCCTGCGCATCATGGGGCGTGAACTGGCGGAACTATACCTGCTTACTGAGGTTCAGAAAGTCTACCGTTCGCAGGGTCAGAATATCAACGACAAGCACTTCGAGGTCATCATCAGAAAGATGTTCTCTAAGGTGCAGGTGACCCAGCCTGGTGACACGATCCTGCTGCCAGGTGATCTGGTCGATCGCCGATATTTGCAGCGCATCAATGAAGAAGCTTTGAGTGAAGGAAAGCAACCGGCCAAAGCGATGCAGGTTTTGCTGGGCATCACCAAAGCTTCGCTGAACACAGAATCATTCCTCTCTGCGTCCTCCTTCCAGCACACGATTAAGGTGCTGGCCAGGGCGGCGATTGAAGGGAAGGTTGACTACCTGCGCGGCTTGAAAGAGAACGTGATCATCGGCAAGCTCATCCCGGCAGGCACCGGTTTCCCCGGTACTGATCTCGCGCTGCATGATGAGCGCATTGATGGAGAGCTTCCAGCAGAGATGGAAGAGGTCGAAGCTGAGGCCAGCCGCTGAGATGGAGGCAGTCGCAGCCGACTAGGATTCGCGCGGGAGTACGGATCCAGCTTGATCCGTTGACAGTCTGAGTTGCGAAGTTTATAATTCCATTCCTGCCCCGGCGCTTCGCTTGGGGCAGGAGTATGTATCCCCCTCTTCCCCTTTATCCGGCGGTTAGACGCGGGGTTGAAGGTGAAGTGAAGCTGGAGGAAAAAAATGCGATATGCAATCTTGGAATCGGGCGGCAAACAATACATCGCCCGTGAAGGGCAGACGATCGAAGTCGACCGTCTGCCGCTCGAAATCGGGAAACCGATCGAGTTTGACCAGGTCCTATTAGCCGTCAACAACGGCGAGGTCCTGGTAGGTGATCCGCTGGTAAAAGGTGCTTCGGTAAAGGCCAAGGTCGTCGATCAGATCAAGGCGAAAAAGATCATTGTATTCAAATACGTGCCGAAGCAGCGTTATCGACGTAAGGCCGGTCATCGACAGAAGTACACCCGGGTGATTGTAGACGAGATATCGCTTCCGGGTGGCAAGAAGGCTTCGGAGAAGAAGGCTGCCGCAGAAGAACCGGCGGCAGAGAAGAAGACAACAAAGAAGAAGTCCGCTGCAAAGGGCACTTCGAAGAAGGCGAGCGAGAAGAAGACAAGCGAGAAGAAATCTACTTCCAAATCGGCCAGCTCAAAGCCCAAGAAAGCCGGCGAGAGCAAAGCAAAGAAAAGCGCCTCAGCAGAGAAGAAAAGCAAGTCAAGTTCGAAGAAGAGCTCTTCGAAATCGACGAAGAAATCGTCTGATTCGTAGTTCGACAGAAGAGGTATTACGATGGCACACAAAAAAGGTGGCGGCTCAAGTCGCAATGGTCGTGACAGTCACTCCAAACGCCTGGGTGTAAAGAAGTATGGTGGCGAGCTGGTGCGCTCAGGCAACATCCTCGTTCGCCAGCGAGGCACTCGTATTCATCCCGGAATAAACGTGATGAAAGGTAGTGACGACACACTTTTTGCGGTTTCTGACGGCATCGTCCAGTTTGACTATGTAAGTAAGGGACGCAAGCGCGTCAACGTCATTCCAAAAGAATAATCAACCACCTGCCGGGCCGTGCAGGCTCGATGACTGGCCGGGATGGAGGTGGCAGGTCGTTAATCATCCCGGAAGGTAAAGAAAAGCATGAAAACAGATATTCATCCAACCTATTTTCCTGAAGCAAAAGTGATTTGCGCATGTGGCAACACATGGCATACAGGTTCGACTCAAGAAGTAATCCAAACGGATGTCTGCTCCGAATGCCATCCGTTCTACACCGGTGAGCAGCGCATTGTTGACACCGAAGGTCAGGTTGATCGCTTCTACAAGAAACTTGAGGCGCGGCAGCAGTTCGTTGAGGAACAACAGGCTAAGGAAGAGGAAAAGACTTCGCCCGAACTGCCGATCGCTGAGCTCGAGCTAAGTGGTCGGGTTGAGTCGACGCTTGCGAAGGCTGACATCGAGAAGGTCGGCCAGGTGCTCGAACTTCTTGAAGGTGGTGACCAACCACTTCTTGACATCGATGGGTTCGGCCGGAAAAGTCTGGCCGATGTGAAGCGTGCGCTTAAACGGCGTGGTTTCTCACTGCCGCAGGCAGAAGCGGAGTAATCAGCAAGCTCTCTGACTTGCCCAGACCAGATGCTCGTGTAAACTTTTGGCAGGTGCTCCGGCGCCTGCCATTTTGCATTCTAGAGGAGTAAAAATTCTGATGCGTCATTCGAATGGAAGCATCGAGGTAATCACAGGTTCAATGTTCAGCGGCAAGACCGATGAACTGATCCGTCGATTGCGCCGGGCGAAGATCGCCAGACAAGGTGTGCTGGTCGTTAAGCCCAGCATGGACACGCGCTACGGCGTTGACAAGGTGGCCTCGCATGCTGGATCGGAGTTTGAAGCCACACCGATCAAATCACCTGCGGATATCGAAGGGCTAATCTCTGATGGGATCACAGTGCTGGCCGTCGATGAGGCCCAGTTCCTCGATGATTCGATATGCACTGTCGTTCAGGAGCTTGCCGATGAAGGCCTACGCGTTATCGTTGCTGGCCTTGATACCGATTTTCGCGCAGAGCCATTTGGCCCGATGCCAGAGCTGATGGCTCTGGCAGAGCGTGTGGATAAGCTGCACGCCATCTGTATGATCTGTGGGGGAGCGGCCTCACGAACACAGCGTTTGATCAATGGCAAGCCTGCCAGGTACGACGAGCCGGTTGTTGTCGTCGGCGCCAGTGAGCTCTATGAGGCACGTTGTCGCGAGCATCATGATGTGCCGAGGTCCTGATATGAAGCATTACAAGAGTTTTCTAGATGAGATCTTGATCCCCGAGGAGGCCCTGCAGGCGCGCATCAAAGAACTCGGGGCTGAGATATCTGATGATTACGAGGGAAAACCGCTAATGCTGGTTTGTATCTTGCGCGGGGGTGTGCTCTTTCTGACCGATCTTATGCGCGCCCTCACGATCCCACACACGATTGACTTTATGGCAGTCTCTTCCTATGGCACCGGAGCGCGCGAAACAAGCGGCCAGGTGC
Source organism: Anaerolineales bacterium (assembly GCA_050050255.1). GTDB lineage: Bacteria > Chloroflexota > Anaerolineae > Anaerolineales > E44-bin32 > E44-bin32. The sequence goes on from JASFUN010000005.1 coordinate 11,576, forward strand.
GCATCACTCTGGATCTTCAAATGTCGGTCGAGGATCATGATGTTTTGCTCGTCGAGGATATTATTGACAGCGGCAATACGATCGCTTCAGTGCTGGAATTGCTCCGTACACGCCATCCCAGCTCGCTTAAAGTTTGCACCTTGTTGGATAAGTTTGAAAGGCGAGAAGCTGACGTCCCCATCGATTACTGTGGATTTAAGATCCCCAACAAATTCGTATTCGGCTACGGCCTTGACCTCGATGAGTATTATCGCAACCTGCCCTTCGTCGGAGTAGTTAAACCTGATAAGTACATCCCCCCCGAGTAAAAATTACCTTGATGAGCTCTTCCTTTCGTCTACCACCTGACCTGCAAGAGCATCTGCCTGACCCAGATCGAGGTCCGGACGTCTGGGTGGTCGGAGGAGCCCTCCGGGATCATCTTCTAGGTCGCCCCTACGATGATCTCGATTTCGTGATAAGCAGCAGCGCGATCCCCTTTGCCCGCAAGGTAGCCAATGCGCTTTCATGGGATTTCTTCGTCCTGGATCACGAGCGCGGGGCTGCAAGGATTCTGCCTAAAGACAAGCGTTATCCGATCCGCAGGATGGATTTCTCGCAGTTGAGGGGTGCTTCGATCGAGGCTGACCTCCGGCATCGGGATTTTACGATCAACGCACTCGGTGTCAGCGTCCAGGATCCGTCGAGCTTGATTGATCCCACCGGGGGGTTGGAGGATCTGAGATTACGTCAGCTGCGCGCATGTGGACCCGACTCGATTAGCCAGGACGCAGTGCGCGTGCTCCGGGCGATCCGCTTCGCTTCTGATCTTGAATTTGCGATTCACCCCAAAACCACCGCTCAGATCAAGGACGCCGTCCGGCTCGTCCGTGAGGTTTCGATTGAGCGGATCCGTGATGAACTCTTCCGGATTCTGGATAGCAAGAATGTCGCTGCAGCCGTGAGACTTCTCGACCACCTCAAAGTTATCGAGGTCATTTTCCCGGACATCA
>JASFUN010000006.1:0-12433 GCA_050050255.1 Anaerolineales bacterium
TTGGAGGCGTTGATCGAGGACGGCATGGCTGCTCGCGAGCACCTGATTATGGCCAATTCACGTCTGGTCATCAGCGTCGCCAAAAAATATGTCGGACGCGGCGTGCCGATGCTCGACTTGATCCAGGAAGGGCACGTCGGGCTCATGCGCGCCGTGAAAAAATTTGACTACCGCCGTGGTCACAAATTCTCAACCTATGCCACATGGTGGATTCGCCAGGCAGTGACACGCCTGGTCGCCGACCATGGTCGCACGATCCGTATTCCGGTGCACATGGGTGACCGGATCAACAGATTGCTGCGCACTCGCCACAAGCTAACACAAGAACTCGGGCGTGAACCGAAACGCGAAGAACTAGCCCGAGCACTGGACATCTCCCCGAACGACGTCGACTACATGCTGCGGGTAGCTCAACGTCCTCTCTCGCTCGAACGACCGACCGAGATGGATGGCGATGCCGTGATTGGCGATTTTATTCAAGATGAGGAGGCACCGGCCCCCGAAGATCTCACCGTTCAAGAGATCCTAGAGGAGCGCATCCACGAGGTGCTGGAAGAACTACCCCATCGCGAAGCGCTCGTGCTGCGCTTGCGCTACGGATTGGAATCTGGCAAGGTGCATACCTTGAAAGAGATCGGCGAGAAGATGGGCATCACGCGTGAGCGTGTGCGCCAGATCGAAGCCCAGGCATTGCGTAGATTGCGCCATCCCGGGCTGCGCCGAGAATTGGTCGATTTCATGGGGTCCTAAAAAGGACCGTTCGTAAATAAAATCAGGGCACGGTTAGGCCGTGCCCTTTTCTTTTTGGAATGGATGGACATCCGCGCCCGGTAAGCGAGTATTGGGTCATCGACCAGGGCTCTCAACCCTCGATCCGCTTCAGCGAAACCGCCGCATTGTTTGGATTTCATCATCAAGCTTCTCTCTGCACAATAAAACACTTTTATGCGGATTTTACACATGCATGGTGAGAATCTCTCTAGTTTTCACCAGATAATCGAGGATTTCTTGAGAATCTCCTATTATGCTTTGAATTGATGGATCAGCATTTCTAGCTGACGATGTATAGATTTCGCAGGTGAAACTCCTGTGCTGGTATTGAAGGAGGCAGCTTATGCAAAACTCACATAACAATCACAATGGAAGCAACGCGACCGGAGCGTTCATCCTCGGTTCGCTTATCGGTGGGGCAGCGGGCTTTATCTACGCCCTGCTTTCTGCACCCCGATCTGGCACCCAAACGCAGGCTGAATTACGCGAAAGAGCAATGGCTTTGAAAGCAAAAGCCAACGACCGCATCGAGGATAGACGTAACACCATCAAAGAGTCAATCGATGAACAACGCAACCTCATCGCCGACTGGCTGGAGCAGGGCGCGACTATGCTCGATCAGGGTGCCAAAGAGATTCAGCCCTGACTAAGGAATCCGCTGCAGCTGCAGCTTGAGCTATTGAGAAAAACGCTGGGTCAGGTTGACAATCAGAAGCGGAGAACCTATCATCATAGGAACTCCCCGGATGTCAATCTGCCCAGTGGTAGTCATCAATCCGATGCTCAATGGGAGAGGCTTCTGCCTTCAATGAGCAGACCTTGATTGGTGCCGGCGTCCCGGGAAGCCATCCGGCCGCTTGTCAGTGCTCGATCGTCGGTCGAGCAGCTACGGGATTTCGTTGTTGAAATTCTTTCGGTATGAGCGCGTTAAGTGAACCAGGCAGGCGAACCACAACTATGAACGAGAAGAGCGCACTACTGGTTGAATCAAACTATCACCTTAGGCAGGTCATCGCTGCGAGTCTCGAGAATAAGGACTGGCGCGTCCTGGAGGCATCCACAGGAGAATTCGCTGAGGAACTGCTGGCGCGCGAGAACCCTGACGTTCTGATTGTCGAATATCTTCCAAAATCGGAGGCAGATTCCGCGATCATCGACGCTTTCAGAGATATAGATGAGGATGGTCACGTGGTCCTGACAGTGCTCGAACGGCCGAACAGCACATGGATCAAGAAGCAACAACCCGACGTGGTCATTTATAAGCCTTTCGACGTCCGTTACTTGGAGCGGCGAATGGTCGATATGATTCAGGAGAAGGGTGGGGATGGCGGCTAAGCGAAAAACAAAGAAAGCCGATTCGAAAAGCTCGAATGGAGAGTTAGCTGAAGGCGATTGGGTCGTCCACCTTGCGCACGGCATCGGGCGCGTAACCGCGATAGAATCCAAGCTGGTCGACGATGAAGAGACCGATTACTACCGCATCGAGACCGAGGACAGCACGTTGTGGCTGCCAGTCGGAACGACGCTCGACGAACGTATCCGGCCTATCGCCTCACAATCCAAATGGAAATCCATCCTTCGCCTGCTCAAAAAGCCGGCAAAGCAGATGGAGAAAGCCCACCAGAAGCGCAAGAAACGCATCCGCGCCGCGACGCTGGACGGCTCTTTGCAGTCCACGGCGAAACTTATCCGCGATCTCTGGGGTCGGAAAGCTGAACGTTCTTTAAACGAAACCGAATCCAGGGCGCTAAAACGGCTGACCGAACGTTTTGTCAAGGAGTGGGCCTTGAGCATGGACATCACGGAGGAGGAAGCCCGTCAGAAGTTTCATCAGATCGTGATGGACTCAGACGAGTGAAGGTGGCGCCGACACCATATGTCGTGAAGTCCTTCGGTTAAAAATCTTTCTTAAGGAGGAACACCAGAACGAAAATGGATGAACCTATTACAGATATAAAGGACCCGGTCGAAGAGAATGAACAAGCTCCTGAGACCATGGAAGAACTGCTGGATAAATACGATTACCGCCCACCACGACGCGGTGAATACATCGAAGGTGAGATCATCTCCGTCGAGGAGGACTCGCTGCTGATCGACGTTGGCGCCAAGCATGACGCCGTCGTACCCCGAAAAGACCTCAGCCAGTTGGAAGATGAAGACCTCGACAACCTGGAGCAAGGCGATCGACTGCCTGTGCGCGTCATGCGCGCTCCCCGTCGCAGTGGTGAACTCGTCGTCTCCGTGAGCAAGGGCCTCGCCCAAGAGGACTGGGATAAAGCCGAAGAACTGCTTGAGAAGGGTGAAGAGACCGAACTTAAAGTCATCGGTCGCAATCGTGGCGGACTCGTGGTTGAATTTGGTTATCTTGAGGGCTTTGTACCCAACTCCCACCTGCCAAACGCACGCAGGATGCAGTCGACCTCCGACCTCAACGATACGAAGAACGAAATGGTCGGCGACAAGATGCTCTTAAAAGTCATTGAGGTGGACCGCAACCGCAACCGTCTGATCCTCTCCGCGCGTGCCGCCGAGAAGGAACGCCGCGTGCGCCGCCTGCAGGAGCTTGAAGAAGGCTCGGTCGTAACCGGTACAGTTGTCAACTTGACCGATTTTGGTGCATTCGTCGCCCTGGATGGCGTCGATGGGCTTGTCCACAAATCAGAACTCAGCTGGGACAATGTGGAAGACCCCTCCACGATCGTGAGCGTCGGCGACAAGATCGACGTCAAGGTCAAAGACGTCGACGTCGAACGTGAGCGCATCAGCCTGAGCCTCAGGGCGCTGCAGCCCAGCCCCTGGGATGATATCGATGAAGAATACAACGAAGGCGATCTCGTCGAGGGGACGGTTTCAAACGTCGTTAATTTCGGTGCCTTCGTGACGCTGCCAGAAGGGATCGAAGGTTTAATTCACTCCAGCGAGATGGAGATCATCGGTCCCGGCACACCGCAGGATGTCGTACAGGTAGGTGACGATGTGCTCGTCCGCATCGTGAGCATCGAACCCGATCGTCATCGCATGGCGTTGAGCATGAAGCGGGTTACATACGACGAACAGCTTGAATGGATGGAAGACCGTGCTGCTGATGCCGAAGCCGAATTTGAGGAAGCGGAAGAAGCCGAGCTTGAGCAACCTGAGGCTGAAGCAGCTGAGGCCGATGAAACCGAAGTAGAGCAGCCTGAGGCTGAAGCAGCTGAGGCCGATGAAACCGAAGTAGAGCAGCCCGAGGCTGAAGCAGCTGAGGCCGATGAAACCGAAGTAGAGCAGCCCGAGGCTGAAGTGGCTGAGGCCGAAGAAACCGAAGTAGAGCAGCCTGAGGCTGAAGTGGCTGAGGCCGAAGAAACCGAAGTAGAGCTGCCTGAGGCTGAAACAGCAGAGGCGGAAGAAACCAAGGTCGAGCAGCCTGAAGCCGAAGCGGATGCGGAGCCGCAAGCCGAACTTGAAGATGATGCTGAAGCGGACGTCGAAAACGAAAGCGCAGAAGCGGAAGCAGCGCCGGTAGACGCCCCATCGGATGAGGATGATGAAGAGGACGAGTAGATAACCGGTTTTCCAAACAATCCTTGATCGACTGAAAATGCCCCTCCGGGGCATTTTTTTATTCTTCTAATCCCCTGCCTGCGAGTTTCCTGGTTACAAACTGGAGGTCCTTGGCGCTCTGACGGATTTGCCGCCATGCACGCTCGACCTTGCTGACCTCTTCATTCGTCTCCGGATACTCACCATAACGGACGCGATTATAGGCATTCGTTATCACCCTTAGTTCAGAGTGTTCGTCAGGAAAAAGCAGCTCCAGTTCACGCAAGTATTCCAGCGGCGTGGCTGTCATGGCCCGAGGTGTGTCCAACTGTTCACACAAGCGCGTCAACTGAGTGTAGATGCGCCGGATGCGTAGCGCGCCAAGGTATCCCGATGGTGGGCCTATTGAAAAGAATTGATTGAGTCGGCCCAGCCCGTCTTGGATCCGAGCCTGCAGCCAGAGGCGGGCTGGATATTGACCGAAAGAGCGCTGATCTTCCACACCAGGTCGTATCGGGCGAACTCGTGGAAGCCTATAGCGACCGATCACCCAGAGCAGCAGGCCGGCTATCAACACGATCCCGAACCAGAGAACGAATGGCTTGGCACCCCTTATATCAGGCAGATCCAGGTAGAGCTCGCGCAGCAGCTCCCCAAGCGAGACGATCACTCCGCTAAGGAATTGGACAAGCCTATCAATCTCCTCCACGATGCTGGTGATGATCGGCAGGCTCGAAAGGCGCTGCTTCAACCAGGGGGAAATCAAGGCCAGGATGAGCAGAATCGGACTGGCCAGCAGCGCGCCGATCACAAGCAGAATTCGGCCTATGAAGACGATCAGAGATAGCAACAGCGGTGGGAGCTGCTCGGCCGCAACGCCACCAATCGCTGCTGCGCTCTGCACAAAGACGGTCGCAAATGCGAGGATGCTCAAATACCAGATGCCTCTGAAACCTGTCCCCGCTGCCCCGCGCAGAGATTTCAGAGTCGAAGCACGTGCCGACCCCATGGCGACAAAACCTGCGATGAGAAAGATCATCAGCGTCAGATGAAACGGCGCTGGAGGCCTGAATCCACCGATGACCCCCAGCAGGAGCAGCATGAAAACCCCGAATTGGAGCGTCCGTCGAACGAGATTGATGCCAATCCAGTGCCTCGCCAACGCTGCCCCACGAAACCACAAATAAGCGGTCAGTAAGAACAAGGCAAATTCTACCGGGATTGGTCTCTGCGGGTCTGCAAACGCGGACTGAAGGGAAAGTAAGAGCTGGGTGCCACTTACCTGTTCGAATGGGTGGAGTAGGAACCGCAGCAAGGCGGCGTAGCCAACCATCAGCAAAGTTCCGAGCAGCACGCGCCGGACACTCTTGCGCAACTTTAAGGCCAGCATCCATCTGGTCAGCCAATAAACTGAAAGGATTAAGCTCCCCAGCAGCAGGAACAACAGTGGCAGTTTTACTTGTTTGCTGGGGTTCACGAGCTGCTGATACCCTGCGACCAGCCAGCTCAGTTCCATGACCATGAGCGCCAGAGCGGACAGCTCCCGCCAGGGGCGCAATTGCAGGCGGCTCATGCCTTGAAAGCTGCTATCGCTGAAATTCCTGCCGGTCATGAAAGAAATTCCGATCAACAATCCAGATTGCCCGCTCAAGGATGGATGGGAATGCGGGGAGCGGAAAGGTCCAAACCTACCTGCTGGTGCTCAGCGGTCTACTCGACCTCCAGCAAGGCTTGCTTTAATCTACGTTAGCCAGGGAGCGCGCCCGTTTACGCACCTCCTGCCAGGCGATTTCCACCTGGTCGACTTCCTGGCGAGATTCGGGGTACTCGCCGTAACGCACGCGCTGGTACGCGCTCGTGATGTCCTCCAGTTGGATCTGGGATCCCGGGAACACTGCCGGCAGGTGCGGCAGGAACTCCAGCGGGGTCTGGGCTTCACCGCGCTCCAGGCCCAGGCGAGCGCTCAGGCGCAGCAGCTGTCGGTAGATCTGCCGGATGCGGGCTGCAGCGATCACCTGCGCGGCGGGGCTCAGCCGGCCCAGCTTATCAGATGGCCTCATCATACGGTTGATCAGCGAACGGATGTACTCGGGGACCGAAATTAAGATCCTCTCCCGCTCTCCCTGCTCCAGGTTGCTCCATACCTTGCCCGCCCTTGTACCGCGCAAACTAAAATATATGATAAATATGAAACCCACGATCCCCAGCGCGATCAGGACGATTTTGATCGTGCCGAGCAGCTCGCCTGCAAACGGCGCTGGCATGATCTCGCCCGATAGCTGTTCCACCATCTGGGAGACAGAATCGGGTGTCGGCAGGCTCTGCAAATCCGGCTCGCTCTGGCTGATGAGCGGCAGCAAACGCGAGAGTAAACGGTTAAACAACTCAGTCAACAGCACGATGACAGGCCGGAGCAGGAAAAGCAGAATCGCGCCCAGGACAGAAAATACCCTTGCGACCAGTGCGCCTATCCCCCTTGCCAGCGGCTCTCCACCGATGTACGCCAACGAGCCTATGATGCTGATTAACCCTGCAGCGCCCAGCGAAACAGCCAGGAACCACTTGCGATCGAACGCAATCGACCGGCCGCCGCGAGTGTGGCTGAGTGCCGAAAGGCGTGCAGCGCCCATCGACATTAACGCCGCAAACAGGCAAATGGAAACCTGGACATACGGTAGCGGTCGCCCCAATTGCGCAGCCGCACCTCCCAGGATGAGCAGCGCCAGGAGCGCGATGCGGAAGTCACGTTGGACAACCCGTGTTCCGACCCAATGCCGGCCCAGTTCCAGGCCGCGCCGCCAGAGGAGCAAGATCAAGAGCGTCGTGCTTGATTCCGGGCGAAGTGCAAATTCAAGATTTGTGAACGCTGAAATGTAACGCCTGATTGCCGGCCCGATTGCCTGCGTCTGCCCTGGATAGAACAGCACCTCGAGAGCTGCAAATATCGCCAGAAGAAGCAGCGCGATGCTGGCCGAGCGTTCCACCGACCGCACCAATTGCAGTGCGCGCGCAGCCATGACCGTTATGCTGGCCATGAGCGAAAGCAGCGTGAAATACACCAGGATGATGAATACGGATTTCTGGACGCCGCTGAAAGCGGACACGCGTAAAAATGCCGCCACCCAGCTGGCGTTCATAATCGCCAGCGCGATCAATGCAAGCGAATTCCAGGCGGAGAAGCCCTTCGACTCCACCATACCTCCAGGGCGCAGGAGCTCTTCGCCGGGTCTAGTATCAACAAACTGGCCGGTCACTGAACAACATCTTTCTCGGGATTGTAAGGGCGGTGCAGCAAAGTGATGCCGGGGACCAGCTCCGGAGCCTGTTCGGCCAGTGACAGCAATGTGATCCTGCGGTTATGCTGCTTGATGCGCTGCAGCGTCCCCATCAGCGTCGGAGCCGTGACGGCTGAGACGACCAGCAGACTGGCGCCATAAGGTACCCTGGGCATCTCACGCAGCAGAAAGCTTTCGAATGGAACCATCACCATCGGGGTGATCCCCGCCAGCGCTTCGAGCAGGTAACCCAGCTGCTTGGGTGACCGGCTGGGGCGGATGTTCAAAGGGCGATCGGCGTGGGCCAGGCAGCCGTTGGAAAGCAGTCCTACCTGGTAGCCGTCCTTGATCGTCTCAGAAACCAGGGTGGCCGAAACGCTGATGATATGCTCGAGCAGTTCGGGATACACGCCTTCCCAGTGCCGTTCAAAGGTGCTCGTGTTGATGCACACCATCGTGACCAGCGCCGACGTAGGTTGATAAACCTTCACCTGCAGTTCGCCTGTCCGGGCTGTCGCCGGCCAGTGGATATGCCTGAAACCATCTTCCGGATGGTACTCACGCACACCCATTGGCATCGTTGGATCTTCGAAAATGCGGCGGTCAGATTTTTGATCGCCGAAGGGATCATCAGCAGGCAAGTCCAGCTTCTCGCGCGGTTCAATTTTTGGGAAGACCGTCAGGTACTCGCTGTTATCAAGCTCCGTCGAGATTTCGTACATCCCGAAGACGTCGCCGGACTGTAAACGGGTTGGACCGATTCTGTAAACCCCCCGACGTCGGAAATGCAGGTTGTACTGCCGGCGTGTCTTTTCAAACCAACGCAGATTAAACACATTGGTCAGCAAACCCTGGTCCGGCAAATGCGAGGGGGCGAGTGCATCTTCTTCAACCGGCGCGACGGCGTGCGGCCACGGATCCTCGGCCCGCAGCCAGGAGAGCGGCAGCGGCTTCCGATTCTCGACCTCCAGCTGCAGCGGGACGTTTTCACCCGGGAAAGCCCGGCGGAAGTGCGGGCGACGCCGGTAGATGACATCATCCAGGGCATGATTGCGCCACCAATAAGTCAGCGTGATCAGTATCGCCACCGTAGCCGATACGGTTGTCAGGAAGTTGATATCAAATATCGCCCCGATCAGGAAAATCGCTGCGAGGAATGGAAGCCAACGCTCCGGGGCCATCTTATCCCTCGACTGGCACCGGCACCGAATCGACGATATCGGCCACAAGTTCATCCGGCTTGCGGCCACGCAACTGTGCCTGCGGGGCGATCATCAGGCGGTGCGTGATCACGCAAGGCGCCATGGCCTTGACATCATCGGGCAGCACATAATTACGATCCTGGATCGCCGCCCATGCCTGGGCGGATTGGTAAAGCGCCAGCGTAGCGCGCGGGCTGGCGCCCAGTTCGACCTCGGGATGCTTGCGCGTTTCCCGTGAAACCTGGACGATGTAATTGCGAACAGAATCCTCGACGCGCACCTGCTTACGTTCTTCAATAAGCTCGATAATTTCATCCGGGGAGCTCACCGCTTCCAGCGTCTCCAGCGGCTCCGCAGCCCGGAAGCGCTCGAGTATGGCGTTCTCCTCGTCCTCATCGGGGTAGCCGATCTCGACCCTCAGCAGAAAACGATCGACCTGAGCTTCCGGCAGTGGAAACGTTCCCTCGAGCTCAATTGGATTCTGCGTGGCTAATACGAGAAACGGACGCGGTTGACGGCGTGTGACGCCATCGACTGTAACCTGGCGCTCCTGCATCGCCTCAAGAAGCGCGGACTGAGTACGCGGGGTTGCGCGGTTGATCTCATCGGCAAGGACGACCTGGCTCATGATGGGACCTGGCCGGAATTCAAACTCCTGTGCCTTCTGGTTGAACCAATTCAGACCTGTTACATCTGAAGGCAGCAGATCGGGTGTGAATTGAATCCTTCGAAATGTCGATCCCAGTGAAGACGCCATAGCGCGCGCAAGCGTCGTCTTCCCGATCCCGGGAACATCCTCCAGCAGGATATGTCCTTCACATAACACGGCGACGATGACCTGGTTGATGACTTCATCTTTCCCAACGATGACCTTTTGAACGTTGGCGCGGATGCGATCAGCAGTTTCCGCAATTTTCATGCAAGCCTCCTGCGTGATGTCCCTGATGGATCATAAACTATACCAGACAAGCAGACCGAATGTTCATCCCCCAAAAGCACACAGACGCCGGATTTTTCGGCTGGCTGAAACCACGTAGGGACCGGGATAGAGCACAGGGATCAGGGAGTAGAGATTTGGGAATTGGGGGTTAGGACCGGGGGATGGGAGGACGTTGCTCCGAGCGCCAAAGTCTGAATCGGCTTTATCCAGACACAGCTACCGGTTAACTGCTGGTGAAGTAAGCAAGCCCTGGTTTGCCCGGATTTCACGATCAATGCAGGCGTTCTCTGCACGAGCATCCGCCTGCATATTGGCCCTTTGCCTCCAGCAAAACAAACCCCCTGCGTCAGCGCGTTGAGGATCCGGACAACAGCTGCCTTTTCTAAATGGACAATTTTGCCGCCTGGATGAAATGGTGTCAGGGGTGCTTGCGACCGGGTGCCACAATCACTGAGGCAACATACGCAAACAAAAAGGACGATCCTTGGATCGTCCCTGATTTCCACTTAGTTATGGGAAGCTGTTCAGGCAGCATACCCCGGTCGATGCAGCCGTTCCGCGGCTTCCATCGTCATCGGGATGCTGACCGCAACAAGTGTGCCGCGCCCGTGTTTGGAGTCTATGCGCAGAATGCCATTGACCAGCTCGGCGCGCTCATGCAGGTTAACCATACCCAGGCTGCCGCGCTGGTTATAGTTATCCTGGACTTTGCTCAAATCAAAGCCCACCCCGTCGTCTTCGATCTCGAGGTGAAGCACGTCCGAACGACGCTTCAATCGCACCCAGATGTGATCCGCCTGTGCGTGCTTGCGGGCGTTGTTGACCGCTTCCTCGACGATGAAGAAGATCACACCCTGTTTGCCAACCTCCATATCGTCAACGATACCTGCTTTGGCATCGATGATGACCTCCTGCTCATGGTTTTCATCCATCTTCTCGGCCAGCTGTTCAAGCGCCGGAAGCAGACCTTCCGATTCCAGGACTAACGGGCGCAGAGTGAAGAGCATCTGGCGGATCTCTTTTGTCGTCTTGCGCGCCAGTTCCTCGATTTTGAACAGTTCTTCCGCAGCTGCTTTGGGATCACGCTGGACCAGACGGCGGGCAAAGTTTACCCGCATAGCGATAGCGCCGATCGATTGTGTCGGGCCGTCGTGCAGGTCGCGCGCCAGTTTATTGCGCGCCTCCTCCTGGATCTCGGCGATACGTTCCTTTTCTTGTTCTAGCTCGCGGTAGAGTTTGGCATTCTGCAATGCGATCATCGCCTGTTGGGCGATCGCTTCGAGCAGCTCCACCCTCTCACGATAGAAGAAATTTGGATCGGCATGCGCAAAGAAAAGCACGCCGTAGAGCTCAAGCCCAACCACAAGGGGGATGGAGATCGCTACCTGCATATTATGGATCGAAACCATCCGCTTGAGCTCGGGGTCTCTACGGGGTTCCCGGATGATGCGCGTTTGCACGCTTGCAAGCGTATCCGCAAGCGCGCCGTTAACTCCGGGGAACGTGATGCGCCCGTCTGCCGCTGGTAAACCGCGTGACGAGTCGATGTAGAGTTGATCGTTATCGAAGAGCAGCAGCATGCTCAACGGCTTTGAAGAATTGGGCGTCTCTATTGCGTTGTTGGCCAGATCGAGGGTCATTTCGAGCACACGATCGACGTTCAAAGTCGCATTCAATCCCGCAGTAAGCAATAAAAGCTCATGCATACGCTCGAGCTCAAGCTCGAGCTGCGGGGCACCACGACCTGTCTGGGTCCCGGAAGGTAGCCCCTCAGAACCGGCGTTGGGATCATCGCGGCGGAATCGATCGGTCAACCAGGCCATCACAGGCAAACTGGAGAGCAAGGCTGGAAACAACAGCCCATCCTGCAGACCGCCAAAGGTCTGTAGGAGCAGCCCAACAGTCGACTGTAGATCAACGTGGTACAAGCTTTTTGCCAGCCTCTCTATCGGCTAACCCAATCCGGAGCGAACGCCGCTCCGCGTTGTCTGTGCCAAGGGGTGGGATAGGATCGGTTCCACCTCATGTATAGTATGCCGGAAAAACGAGACCTTCCCCCTTACAAATCCCCTACAGCGATGGGCTTCGATTCTACCTTGTTGCTTGTTCCCAAATCAAGCGTTCTCGCTGGAGGCACGCACTCGATTGCGGATCATGACCAATGCAGCAAGCAGGATAGCAAGGCTGGCCACTTGCGCCTGTCGTATGCCGGCGAAGAGCAGCACGCTGTCCCCCCGGAAAGCCTCCAGGAACAGCCGCATCGCGGCTGATAATCCGATGAATAAGAGCGCGTGCATGCCGCTGACCCAGCGATGCTGCTGTGCTCGGACGACGATCAGCAGGATGAGGCCCGCGCCTAGAATTTCGTAGACCTGGGAAGGATGGCGCTTGGCACCCCAGAGTTCGATCCCCCAGGGTATGCTTGTTGGTGCCCCGAACGCATCCCCGCTGGCGAGATGACCGAAACCCAACGCCAGCATGAACACGGCCACGCCCGGAGTGAGCGCATCCAGCGTCGGCCAGAGTGGAAGCTCTTTCCTCTGACCGTAGATCAGCGCGGCAACGAAAGCCACAAGGCATCCAAATGAAACTGATAAAGTGTTTGGGTCCAGGGCTAATGCGCTCAGAGGGTTGGCGCGGTAGGTGTCGAAATAGCGGATCACGTAGCCAAGGCGCGCACCCACGATGCCCGCGATCAAGCTGTAGAAAATCATGTTGTTGACCGC
>JASFUN010000007.1:0-12291 GCA_050050255.1 Anaerolineales bacterium
CTTCAAGGCGTTGACGAGCCCTGCCAGCGTGACCGTGGCGGTGCCCTGCTGATCGTCATGCCAGACAGGGATCTCGGCCTGTTCACGCAGTGTATCAAGAATGCGGAAGCATTTTGGCTGGGAGAGATCTTCCAGGTTCACCCCACCAAAACCTGGTGAGATCATCAGGACAGTTTCGATGATCTTGTCGGGATCCTTGGTATCCAGCATGATCGGCCAGGCGTCAATACCCCCCAGGTATTTGTACAAAAGGGCCTTGCCCTCCATCACAGGCAAGCCGGCTTTTGGACCGATGTCTCCCAGACCGAGCACACGTGTCCCGTCGGAGACGACGGCGACGGTGTTGCCTTTGTGAGTGTGTTCGTAAACCAGGTCGGGATCCTCTTCGATAGCCCGACATGGTGCGGCGACACCGGGTGTGTACCATATGGCGAAGTCATTAAAGTCACGGACGCAGCATTTCAGCGCCACCTCTACCTTACCCTTGTAGTAGGGGTGCATGACCATGGCGTCCTGGGCGGGCTTCTTAGCTTTGGCTAGCAGCTCCTCCACAGTGCGTTCCTGGGCCTTTTCGGCCATCTCAATGACCTCCTTGCTTGCGGTTACGTTGAACCGCTATGCATGAATAAAGCCTCGCTTTTGCGAGGCTTTGTAGCTAGAACTGCAGGTATGAGTCGGTGTAGATTACTTTATTGAGCAGCACCTGCACGGTCTTCCATATCTCAGCCTGTTTGGGGTCCTGCATGTCGACATCTTCAGGCTGTAGTTCACCCATCCCGGCTACCGCGTCATAGAGTTTGAGGTAGAGTGCCTTAACCGGGGTGCTGTCGTCTCTAGTCTGAACGGTCTCGATGACCTCGTCAAGTTTCTCGTCAAGCGGGTCGATGATCGCTGCGTCGAGCCCGGCTGCCATCAACATGACCATGTAGACCCGGTTCAGCAGCGGCCTCATTTCGTATGGCACCTGATTGCCGACATTGGAAAGTCCTACGACGGTCATCGGCGCAGGGTCAGCGACCATCTTGATCATGCGCACGGCCTCGATGGCCTCGGGCACATACTCCTGGCAGCCTGAAACGGTCAGCACAAGCGGGTCGACTAACAGGTTCTCCATCGGGATGCCCAGTTCCTCGGCGCGCGGGATCAGTTTCTCCATGGCGATGCCCACGCGCGCGTCCGCGCCGACCGGGATGCCGCTCTTCTCCATGCACAGGGCGATGAGCTTGCTGCCGTACTCGGCGGCGACTGGTGGGACTTTTTCGAGCCGTTCGGGCTCAGCCGATGTGCTGTTGATGATCGTATCCGCCCCCCAGAGCTTAAGGCCTGTCTCGATCGCCGCCAGGTTGGTCGTGTCGAAGGAAATCGTCATACCCGGCACGGCCTCCTGCATGCAGTCCACCAGCCACTCGACGACCTCCGGGCCGTCTTTCTTGCGTGGACCGATGTTCAAATCGATGGCATCCGCTCCGGCCTCCTTTTGTTTTCGTGCCAGGTCGACAAAGAAGCCGCCGTCCCTCTCGGCCAGGGCCTCTTTGACCTTGGGCGAGATGATGTGGATGTTTTCGCCGATCTTATACATAAATTTTCTCCTCTGTATTCCCCCCCAGAGGGAATACGCTAAATGAGTTCGAGCAGTCTGTCTGCTAATTTGCTAATCTCGCGCTGCGCAGGCGATTCCCCGTTCAAGTTGATAAGTGGCTTCCCGAGCGCATCGAGTTCGTTGATCTTGGGATCTGCAGGGATCACCGCGCCGACCTCGACGTCCAATTGATCGATGGCTTCCTGCAAAGGCTGTGGAAGGTCACCGGCGACCCGATTCAGGATGAGCAAACGCTTATGGATGTTGATCTCAAGATCGCGTGACATCTCCAGTATGCTTTCGGCCGCCTTCATGCCGCGCAGCGTCGGGTCGGTGATGATGAAAAGCACGTCCACATCGCGGGTTGTCCGGCGGCTGATGTGCTCCATGCCGGCTTCATTATCGATCACGAGCAACTGGTAATTGCCCGCCAATTCATCGATGATCGAGCGCAGCAGGTGGTTCGCGGCGCAGTAGCAGCCCTGTCCCTCCGGGCGCCCCATAGCCAGCAGGTCGATTTTCTCGCCCTCCTCGAGCACCATCTGGATCTCACGGCGCAGATAATCAAGGCGGCTGATGCCAACACCGAGTTGGCTGCCTGGGCCGCTGTCGGCCATGTCTTCGCGGATGTCACCGACCGTGGCCGGCATGGGCAGACCCAGCGCCAGATGCAGGTTTGTGGATGGATCAGCATCGATCGCCAGCAGCGGTCCACTGACGCTCTGCACGAGGTTGTTGGTCAACAACGCTGCGATAGTCGTTTTTCCTGTTCCGCCTTTACCGGCGAACGCGATTGTTTTTGTCATGAGCTACCTACTCCATACATTGAATCTGGACTTAACACCGAAGGAAATTGATCGCGCAGCTGAGCGCGTGCGTTGTAACAGAGATGACAGGCGTCGGCATACTTTTCAGCGTGTTCTAGTTTGTAAGTCTCAACCAGCCCGGTGGGTCCGGAAGCGAGCAGTGGCCCGACGATCGGGTGGCTGTCGGGTTCATATGCACGCACGAGCACGCTGAGTGGCTGTTCAAACAGGTTGCCCATTGAAATCCCCTGGCAGAGGTGAACCTCGCCGGTGGGATCGACGTGCACGCGGCCGGGGTCATCCAGGCGCTCAAATGTGCATTCGGTAAAGCTGTTCCAGGCTGTTTGGGCGTGCTGGGGACCAAGCTCGACCGCCGCGCGACCCCGGAACATGATTCTGCCGCCTTCCACGGGCTCGCCGGGATCCTGCGTGGATCTGCCTTTGCTTTCATCGGGGTGTTCACACACGATCGTGCCCATCGGGATGTCAAGTTCGTGCGCGGCGGCCAGTGCATGTCGTGACTGTGGGCTGATCAGCTCTGCATAATGGAATAAATCCGTTGAAACCGACAGGTCTTGAATGATCCCCACCAGGGGCTTCAACCAGTCAAGCGCATCCTGCTTGGAAGTCGCCCAATAGCCGTTTGTGACGATGCCAACCTTGAAACCCAGATGCGAGGCTTCCTTTGCCGCTTGCAGCAGGATGGGGTAATAGAGGAACGGTTCACCCCCTTCAAGATAGATCCATTCAACAGTTCCCAGCGCCCGGGCCTGTTTGAAGATCTCCTTGATTTCAGCGAGCGTGAAGACCTGATTCTGCTCTGGCGAGCCCCAGACGAAGCAGTGTTCGCAGCTGAAGATACAGCGGGTGGTGAGCAGAAGGTGCAATCCACTTAGTTCAATCATGCCTTCTGACCCTCCCGGCGCGGTTCTGAATCGTTGTCCCGTTCCCAGATTTCAGCGACGCTTGGAAAGCGGCTGATCTCGGTGTGCGGCAGGAATAGCGCAGCGGTGAAGGCGTCGTAGAAGGTGTTATCGGCGGAAAGCTCTACATATGTCATGCGTTCAGCGTCGGCTCGAATGAGGGCGCGCGATTCGACGGAGAGCAAGGCCATGTAGGCGCCCTGGACGGAGGTATTGCCCAGGAAGTGGAACCGATCCCAGGGCAGGTCCGGGAGCAGGCCGATTTTGACTGCATTTTCGACGTTGATATATTTCCCGAAGGCGCCGCCGATGAGCACCCTTTGAACGTCGGCCAGGTCGACGCCGACCGAGTCGGCCAGGACTTTGTAGCCAGCGTAGATGGCGGCTTTGGCACGCATCAGGTTGTCGACATCGACCTTGGTGATCACGATGTCGTCGCCGTGCTCGGTCTCTTCCGCCCAGGCGAGCACGTATTCGGGCCCGTGGTCACCGTCTCGAACGCGCGCCGTGTCCAGGTCGAGCTTGACGTTCCCACCGCGATCGATCACTCCCGTGACGAAGAGTTCTGCCATGAGCGAGATCAACCCCGATCCGCAGATACCGACCGGCTTGCCGCCGCCGATCACACGGAATGTGGGTTCAAAGGTCTGCGAGTGCACCCACACTTCCTCAATGGCACCTTCGGTCGCGCGCATGCCATCGACGACGCCCGCTCCCTCGAATGCAGGCCCGGCTGAGCAAGCACAGGTGAGCATCCACTCCCGATTGCCAAGCACCATCTCGCCGTTGGTTCCCACGTCGATGAAGAGCGTCAGTTCGTCACTCTCGGTGAGGCCAGAGGCGAGCACTCCGGCCGAGATATCGGCGCCCACGTAAGATGCTACGCCAGGCAGACAATCCACGAAGGCGTGAGGGTTGATAGGCAGGCTGACGTCAGAGGCAAGCAGCCGGGGTGGCTGGTTGACGGCCGGGATGTACGGCTCGAGGCGGATGGTCTCTGCGGGCAGCCCGAGAAACAGGTGGATCATGGTGGTGTTGCCGGAGACCGTCGCTTTGTAGATTTGATCCCGCTCAACGCCTGTCCGGCGCTGGATGCGCTCCATGAGCGTAGAGATCGTCTCGCGTACCAGTTCTCCAAGCTCGGTCAGCCCCTGCCCTTTGCTGGCATAGATGATCCGGGAGATCACATCCTCGCCGCGGGCGATCTGGCCGTTGTATTCGGCGGCAGAGGTTCGAACCTTGCCTGAGAGCAGGTCGACGAGGAACATGGTCACGGTCGTCGTCCCGATATCGATGGCGATCCCGTAGGGCGTGATCGGCTCCGGAGAAATGTCCAGCAGGCGGGTAGGTCCCGGTTGATCGGGTGCAGCCTCAACGACGACGCAAACGTTCCATTCAGCAGCGCGAAGTGTGGGGCCTAATTTGCGCAGGACATTCAGCGGGACCTGCAGTTCTCCGTAGCCCCGGTCGCTGAGCGACTTCTGCAGCCGCCCCAGGTCATCCAGGTTATCGTCGATTGAAGGTGGTTTCATCTCAACTTGCAGGCTGTGCACGCTCTGCACTTTGGCGGGGTCGTAGTCGAAGGGGACCTCGACCTTGCGGGCTGTATGCTCGGTGACCAGCCGCCGCTCGATCCGTTCTTGTTCTGGGATCGTGATGGTGGTATCGCCTTCGATCACCGCCTGACAGGCGAGCGCCCAGCCAGCTTCCAGATCTTTGGTGGTGAGCCGGATCGTCGATCGCCGGCGGACTTTGCCTTCCTCGACCAGCACGGCGCAGCGGCCGCAGCGGCCCTGCCCTCCGCACGGTTGGGAGATTTCCAGTCCGCTATTTTGAATGACTTCAGAGATCAGCGTGCCGGTGGGCACATCGATGCTCTTCTCGCTTGGGAGCAAAGTAACGCGGTGGTCAGCCAAGATGTACCTGCGGTGAGATGGTTCTTGAGGGACGATTAATTATAGGCATCCGTAATAGCATCGCAGATGCGAGCACTTTCAACGCGTTCCTCATCCCAGAACCAGCGGGTCAACTGTAAGCCTTCACAGGCAGCCTGTCCGGCCAACCTCATTACGCGCGGGATGTCTGCCTCGCGTGGGCAAGCCATCGTGCATGGAGCCGGGGAAGCGCACTGCAGGCAGGCGGTCGCGGCGCGGGCTGCCTGCACCGCGTCGTAACCGAGATAAGGATCTTTAGGGATGTTGGATAAACGGACGGTCATGGTTACCTCCGGTGTTAGGGATTAGTGACCGGTGATCAGGGATTGGGGCTGTTCCGGGAATCGTACTTTCGCTTTACTTCGATCCTGATCCCTGATTCCTAATCCCTAATCCCCAAATCTATTTTTCCCACATCGTTTTCAGATACGAACCGATATCGACTGCTTCGCGCGGTCCGACCATAATCTCCCAGCCTGGCAATTCCTCTTCCAGTTCCCCGGAAAGCACCGAAACCTGGCCAGGGAGGATCAATTTCTTGTGATTTACCTTTGATTCGACGTCGAACGTTTTCACGTCCTTGGCGATCCGCTCGGCGTCGAATTTGCCGGCAGCCCAGGCTGTGAGCACACTCATGCCCTCCGCATCGGCGACGAGCAGCCATCCCGGCCATCCGGAACCCTCGATCTCATTCGCGATCGAGAAGTACGTGATCGAGAAGTTCGTCGTCACCATGAGAGGTGAATCGGAATCGGGGTTGTTGATCTCGTAAACTCCGGGTTGAACCTGGATCGGTTTTTGCGGGTCAGTGTAGATATTCTCCCGCAGCACCAGCAAGGCATAGAGCTTCGCCGGGTCAAACTCCTCCAGCACGATAAAACCGCCGTATTTCGCGATGTGCTGGCCGGCGAGAAGGGTTTCATCAACCCCCTCGAGTGCCCCGGGGAAGCTGATCAACGGGTACCCGAGCGGGCGGTAATTCTCCTTGAGCGCCAGGCGCCTGAGGATGGTGAATTTCTCCAGTGAATCGAGGTAGCCGGTGGGCTGCGGGTCTAAAACGAGATCTTCGATGCCGGCGTCCTTTGCTTTTTCGGTGAGTTCGGCAAGTTTCTCGAATGATTCAGCCTTGATCGCCAGCGCTGAACCGCTTTGCTTGGCGACCTCGATAAAGGCTTCCAGGTTCTCCTCCGTCGCAGCGTAGAGCAGGGGGCGTCCACCGGCGGGATCGATGCCCGCCTGCGCGAGATCTGCCTGCGGGGCGATCAAGATAATCGGTTTGTCGGTCGCGCCGCGTACAGCGGCAACGGCTTTCCCGAAGGTGCCGGGGTCGCCTGAGGCCGCTTCGACGGCAAAGCCGTCAAGATACAGATCGATGCCCACGTAGTCGACGTTAAACTCGCTGGCACGCTTTACCAGTTCGGTGATCTCGCCCTCGTCCTGCGTGTCTTTAATACGCAGGAACAAACCGGGCTTGTGGTAGAAGGTCTTTTCGTGGCGGAATAGGACCGTCTCATTGCCAACTTCTACTTTCCCGTTGCCACCCTGGACGCTAACAAGCCGGATCGGGGGCGCAGATGCAGCGGCCAATTTCGCGGCTGCCTCTTCGCTCACGTGCGGGCAGTCTTTAAGTTCAGCCTGCTTGGCTGCAAGCTTCATGGCGAAGGCCAGACAGGTGGGATAGCCACAGTCCTTGCAGTTGGTCTGTGGGAGTAATTTATAGATTTCTAGACCAGAGAGTGCCATGTATTACCTCCGCCTTCAGGATGCGGTCGCTGGTTCGAGCAGCGCAGCGATAACGCTGCGCACACGTTTCACGTTTTCAGGATGGCGCATGACGAGCACATCTGCGCCGGAGTGGATCAGGGTGATGCTGGTGAGCGCCTCCCATTCCTTGGCGCGTCGCTCCCAGTCGCCCCACTCTTCGGGCACACCGTCGCCGACCTTGGCCTCTTTCACTTTCCAGGTCTCTTCGCCCGGTGTGACCAACATCGGCTGCTGGGTCATCTGGTCTCCTTGCAGTGCGGCTAGCCGCAAACGCTCCATCACCGAATAGCCGTACTCGATGCCGTATCCGAGCGCGCCGGTGGTGGGGTCCATGAGGATGCGTTCGAGCGGCAGACCCATGTCGTTGATCAAGATGACCAGCTGCTTGGACAAGTTGACGTCCATGGGGGTGCGGGACTGGACCAGGTGGTCATGAGCCAGCGCGGCCGCGACGATGGTTCGATAATTGCCTTCCTCGCAGACGCCTAGCACGATGCGCTCGCCCTTGGCTTCTTCGGCGACGGGCACCATCAATTCGTTATCGAGGTCCGCCTGGCCCGGGCCTGCAACGGCAAGGGGAAGGCCAGTCGCGTCCAGCACCTTACGCACGACGGCGCGTGCATTTTCCGGTGTGTTGTCTGAGCCGTCAGCTTGCTTGAGGCTCAGGTGCAGGTAGATCATATCCGCGCCGGCGTCTTCAGCTGCCTTAGCCCATTCGGCTGGATCGTTAACGACATCACCCCAGGCCTCCAACAGCAGCGGCGACCAGTCATCGGGTTTGCGATCCATGATTTCGATTGCTATGGCGGGTGCATGGGGCACAGAGCCCTCGAATTGTAGATAGGGCATGGTGCTCTCGCCGCCGACAGTCAGCGTGCTTGCTCGGGTCCCAGCCTCGTCCGCGGTTGCACCAATGGTGACCTCACGGACCTGACCAGACCATTTCTCTTTGGGTATATCGACGGTCATAGACTCTCTTCCTTGAACGTTTGAGATTTTGGGAGAGGGATCTGAGAATAGGAATCAGGGATCAGGTGAGTTCCATGTCGGGGGTGTAATGTCGCTGATTGCAGCGCCTGATCCCTAATCACTATCCCCAGATCCTCAATCCCTAAAACATCGGATCCATTTCGAGCGCGGGATGGTTGTGCTCGGTCAAATAGGCCAGCAAACCTTCAACATCCGTCGCGATGGTTTCATCGGCGATCTTGTCGATCAACTCCGGATCGCCTTCGCGCTCGGCGACTTCCTTCAACTGCTCGGCCATCTGCTGCTTCAAAACAGAGGACATCCACACAACCCGCTTGAAGCCGCCATCGGCCGAGATGAACTTCGGACTCAAGATGTAAAACTTGCCGTGGCCCATCGCCCCAGGAGTCTGCAGACCACCTCCAGCCATGCCTGCCAGGGTTGAGAAGGTCATGCCCGAAGGAGTCATGCTGGTGTCTTCACGGCTGACGATCATGATGCCGTTGGCTTCGGGAATAAGCATGGCGATACACTCGAAACAGCCACAGGCCGTCATCGGGTTGTCCATGATGGAGTACATCGAGACCACCGGCACAGACCCGTGCGAGGCCATCTCGGCGTATTCGTTCACGCCAGAGAATTTACCGGTTACTTCGTCCAGCATTTCGCCCTTCTCGATCGGCTGGTTGGGGCCAGTGGGGTTGATCTGATATGAGGCTTTACAGTCAAGCCAGTTGTAGGCACCGCAAAGGCCCAGCCTCTGTGGGCTGACGATGCAGACGTGATCAGGTGCGAATGACTGGCACAGGGTGCAGGAGTAGAAAACATCGACAGTCTCATCCGTCATGGCACCCATGCGCTCGTTGCGCTCTTCGTACGCTTGGCGCGCTTTCTGCAGCCACTCTTCGTGCAGTTCTGGATCGGTGATGATCTGGACCTCGACCTTGTCGACGATGTTTCCGAAATCTTCGTGGTAGCGTGCGTGCAGGATATCGCCGAAGTGCTTCAGGTCGAAGCCTTTCTCGAAGGCGTTCTTGCTGATGCGGATCCAGGTGATGTCGCGCTGACCGATGTGCTGGATGCCAGAGGCGCCGTTGATGAAGTAGTGCACCTGACGTTCAAGCACCGGCTCAAAATCCTTTTCCATCTCCCGTCCGGCGACCTTGATCAAGATGCCCAGATCCATGGCACCCTGCTCTTCGACATCCTCAAATCCAGGTCCGATGACCTCGATCTTGCCATCCTGGACCTGGTCCATGTCGGTCATGAAGAGGTATTCGAATGCCCGGCTGTACTTGCCGCCGAACTCGACGCGCATATCCGCTTTGCGCACAACCTCGCCTTCGAAGGCCGAGCCGTAGGGGACCGGGACAGGCACTTCGGAGATCTTGACCTTGACACCACGCACCTCGATCGCCTTCTGAACGAATCGGTGGGCTTTTTCGGCCTCGTTTTCCCCCTCGATCTCGTTCCATGGCATCGAGATGACATGCTCGTACTGAGTGATGCCGGTAGGTAGGATTTCGGGGATAACGGTGTCGGCCAAAACGGGGAAACCGTATGAGATCGCGCCGGCTGCTGTGGCGTACTTCACATCGTCGACCTCTCCCAGCGCAAGCACGAAGGCGAACACGCGGTTCTTGTTGTACAGCAAGATGTCCCGCCACATCCCACCCTTCAATCCGCCGAAAGTCAACGCGGAGCGTGTGGCGAAACCCAGGGGATAGATCGCTCCGATGGTGTCCTTGCTGAAGGGCACGATGTAGGTGTCGTAGCCCATCTCCACATCTTCCTCGACCAGCTGGTCGATGATGGAGCGCCCATTGACATTCCCGACCAGGAAGGTCAGGATGTTGCGCTGCTGCAGCTCGCGGACGATCGCCACGGCGGCTTCATTGGAATGTGCCGCACCCACAATCGCCGCGAAGCCGGGCATACGCCCGTCGACCAGCTGGATGCCCCAAGATCGTAATTGAATGTCATCGATGGGCCCATTCAGGTGCCCATTCGCGGAGGCCCCGGACCCATTGCCGTCCGGGCTGGTGAACGCAGTCGACCCGGCCAATTCAATCCCGGGGTAGGACTGCGGCTCCTGGTTGAACGCGAAGCGGATCGCCTCAATGATCTCTTCACCCAGCAGCGTCGCCAGGCCCGAATCGAGCGTCTCGCCCAGGTACGGCGTCCACAACGTTTTATCCGGGACTGAGTGAAGCAGCGACTTGGCATGTTCGAGGACAGGCTCCAAATCGCTGAGTTTGGTCACTTCATGGCCGAGCATCCCCAGGATGACGGGCAGGTAGTAGGCCGTGTTGGGGAAGGCTATGGCCGTATCCGGACCTTTTTCGTCTAACGCACGGTCGTAGAGAGCCTGAGCTTCCGCGACGATTGCGTTTGCGCCTCGAATGGCACGTGTTGCGATATACCGTGACATAGTCTATTGCCTCCCTAGTTCGACGGGCTGCCGTAGGCGGCACCGATTTTTTCGGGCAATGGGAGGTCTTCGAGTTCTCCGATTCTCCAATCGCCGCTCTTCCCCCAGCTTGAGGGGTCGTATTCGGGCAAACCTAGTTCGGCGCGTTTCTTGTCGATGTGTGCAAGCGATCGTCGGACGATTTCATCACCTTCATTGATAAATTCGAGTCGGCCGCCCACCTTCTCTTCCCAACCATCGCTGATGAGCCTGGTGACCTCCTCGACGCCCGATACCGGGCTGGAGTGACCCATGATGACATAGGCGCCTGAGGCGACGCAGTAGGTGGCGATGGAAATCGCTTTTTCGCTCATCCACTCAGGGGCCATGCCGACGGCCGGGATGTCGCTGATGTCATCACCCAGGCCGCCTTCTGAGGCCATTTGGGCCAGCACGGTTAGGATGCGTGAGTTATCAACACAGGATCCCATGTGCAGCACGGGTGGTATCCCCACTGCTTCACAGATTTCACGCAAACCCGGTCCAGCGTGTTCGAGGGCAGCTTCTGGCCGCATGTAACCCTGCTTGGCACTTGCGATGGCGCCACAGCCGGTCTCGACGACGAGGACGTCATTCTTGATGAACTCCGTTACAACATAGCGGTGGAGATCATCGTGGCACACGCGGGCGTTGTTGCAGCCGATGTTAGCCACGACGCCGCGGATGCGCCCTGCCATGATGGCGTCGTTTAGCGGTCGCAGTGAACCGCGGTAGGTGCCGCCGAGTGCGTAGTTGATGTATTCGTGGGAGAAGCCGGGTACCAGCTCAGCGGACATGTCGGGGATATTGACTTCCGCGACGCGCTCTGTGTAGCGGTCACAAGCCAACCGCACGATCTCTTTGGCGATCTCCATGGCTCGGTGTTCGTCGAACTCCATGTGCGTCGCGCCGGAGATCTTGGCTTTCGGGGAGGTCGTGATGATCTCGGTATGGAATTGATCTGCCAGTTTGACGACGCCCTGCATGATGCATTGGATGTCGACGACCATTGCGTCGACGACACCTGTGAGCAGGGCCAGTTCCTGCTGTAGGAAGTTGCCTGCCAGGGGAACGCCCTGGCGCATGAGCGTTTCGTTGGCGGTGCAGCAGATGCCGCCCATGATGATGCCATCGGCGCCCTTGCTCTGTGCATACTCGATGAGCTCAGGGTCTTGCGCAGCGGCGACGATCATCTCTGAGAGCGTGGGCTCATGGCCATGAATAATGATGTTGACCTGGTTTTCCTGCAGTATGCCGAGGTTGGCGGCCGAGGCCACCGGAGAGGGCGTCCCGAAGAGCACATCGGACAGGTCGGTGCCTAGCATGGAGCCGCCCCAGCCATCGCCCAGCGCAGTGCGCATGGCGTGGTCGAGGATATGCTCTGCATCCTGGTCGTTACCCATGTGTGTCCGGTGCATCATCTCGACGATCTCGCGATCGACATTGCGAGGTGCGATGCCGAGCTTGTTCCAGGTTTCCTGGCGTTTCTTCGGAGCGCGCTGGAGGTAGATGAGTTCACCGACTGGCTTTCCGAATTCTTGCAGCGCTGCCAGGGCGACGTCGTGGGCAAGCTCATTGATCTCTTTCCCATCTAGTTCGATACCGAGATAATGTGCCATCTCCTTGAGCTTTTCCGCATCGCGCACCTTGTAGTCCGGCGCGTTGCCTTCAGCTGCTGCGAGCAATGTGTAGGCGAGATCACGTCCGTGATCTGAGTGGGCAGCTGCACCAGCGGCGACCATGCGGGCGAAATTGCGCGCCGCGACGGTCTCCTTGGTGGCACCACAAACGCCCGTTTGGCCTTCCTTGACCAGACGGCAGGGCCCCATGCTGCAAACTTTGCAGCACAAGCCGTCGCTGCCGATCG
>JASFUN010000008.1:0-12160 GCA_050050255.1 Anaerolineales bacterium
CAAAGTATCAAGATTCCCTGGATGCCTACACGTATCCTGAACTCGAACCCACGGCAGACAAAGCACACGACGTTTGTGAAACGGCCACCGCTCCACCCCCAGAACCAACAGCCACACACACCCCGAGCCCAACCCCCGAAGGCGGTGCAGGCGGGAACGGGAACGGCGGTGACGGAGGCGAATGATTCGGTGCCTGCCTGGCTCCTTTCCGCGTCCTATGCACTACATATGCTGGCAACTGTGCTCTGGGTTGGAGGTCTGACTTTCCAATCGTTTTTCCTGCTGCCTTTACTCACCCGGGAATCAATCGACGACAGCGTCCTTCACAATAAGCTGGTCAGGCTTCAGACCCGTTTTCAACCGATCGCATGGCTCAGCCTCGCTGTGTTGTTGGGCACCGGGTTGACCCAGATGGCGGCTCATCCGCAGTACGAAGGCCTGCTGGCGCTCAGGAACCGCTGGTCCGTGGCGATCTTCGCCAAACACCTGGCGATCCTGCCCATGCTCGGCATCACTGCTTTCCAATCCTTTTTCCTGCACCCTGGGCTCCAACGCGAGTTGCTCAAGAAGAAAAACCAGGATACCCAACCCCATGAGACGGTTGGCCTGAGTGCAGAACAAAGGCTCGTGCTTGTCAATGTCGTCCTCTCCGTCCTGGTTCTTACCCTCACAGCTATAGCCCGCACCAGCTGAACTCGGCACACTACTTGCATCAACAATTAATTACATTCTGACCATCTCGACATCGTCAGGTCAACAATCTGCCGGCTAACTCACCGTACCGGTCTTGGGCTCACATAGGTGGACACCATGCGATCGATGCAGTTCTTGATATTTGCGGGGATCTTCAGCCTCTACATCGGCTTTTCTGCGGTGCAGGGTTACTTTCTGCGCAGCACACGCGGCCCCAGCTACCGCAGCGCAGGATGGAGCTTCGTTGGCGCGTATGCGCTTTTGATATGGATCCCTACATCTGCATTTATCGCAATGCTCGACTGGATGGCCGTTTTTCTGCGCCTGCTCACACTGATAAGCGGGATTGCTACGATCGCTATAGTGGCGTGGCAGCCTGAGTGGATACCCGACCGGGTCTGGTCCCGGGCATTCAACCGCCGCTATCTTGGTGCGACGATGGCGTTGGTGGCGCTATCCGCGCTTATCCCCTGGCTTCCTAAGCCTAACATTGCAGCGCTGGCACTGGGCCTGGCGGCCTGCCTTGCCGGGTTCAGCGCACTGCGCGACATCACTGCACGGGCATGAAAGCCACCCCCGATTAAGGTACAATGAACCGCCCCGCACTGGGGCATTCGACATAAACATCGGGGATCGCGTTGTTTGAACTCACCTTCCTGGGCACATCTGCATCAGCACCTTCCGTCCATCGTGGCCTTTCCGCACAGGTGGTCAGTTTTCGGGATCAACGCTTCCTGATTGACTGCGGTGAGGGCACGCAAAGACAGATCCTGCGCTCCGGGCTTGGTTTTCGACGCTTGGACCGCATACTGATCACGCACGGTCATCTGGATCACATCCTGGGGCTCGCCGGCCTGCTCTCGACGTTCTCCCGCTGGGAGGCGCTCGAACATCTCGAAATCTGGGCTGGTGCGTGGGCGATGGAACGCATCCGCGACCTCGTCTTTGGTGTGGTCCTGCGGGGAGCACGCCCGCCGCTTGAGATCTCGCTGCACGTCATCGAACCGGGTGTCCTCATACAAGATGATGAACTAACCGTAAGCGCTTTCCCGGTGGTCCATCGCGGCCCGGGTTGTTTTGGATTTCTGTTTGAAGAAGCATCCAGGCGTCCGTTCCTGCCCGAAAAGGCAGATGCGTTGGGGATCCCTGCCGGCCCGGAACGCCGGGAGCTCGTCTCCGGTCGATCGATCGAACTTGAGGATGGCACGCTAATCGAACCCGATCAGGTGCTCGGACCCGAACGGCGCGGCGCCAAATTTGTGCATATTGGAGACTGCGGTAGCACTGAAAACCTGCACGGATTCGTCTCGAATGCGGATGGCCTTGTCCTGGAGGCGACCTACCTATCCATTGAAGATGAGCTCGCCGCCCAGTTCGGGCACCTTACTGCCGCCCAGGCCGCCGAGTTCGCCCGGCAGGCCAATGTGCAGCAGCTCTTCCTCACACATATCTCACGCCGCTACCGCGAGCGCGAGATCCTCGCAGAAGCCCAGGCTATCTTCCCCGAGACAAGCGTAGCCCGCGATTTCGATCACCACGTGATCAGGAGATCCGACGACTGATGTGTTGCTCGGCGGCCTGACGTCTCGACCATCAATTAAGCCCGGCTCTCGATCCCCCCTAACAGCTCACGATCGCCCGAATGGCACTTTGGTACCATCGCCTTTGCTGCCCGTAACTTTTTCCCCCTCTCATCCGACATATTAGACACAGACAGTCCGATATACCTATGAGCCAGGGAGCTGATTACAAATGAAGAAGCGTTTACTCGTAATTCCATTGTTAGTACTGACCAGCCTTGTTATGGGTGCATGCGCGAACGGGGCCAGCCCGGCCAGCAACATGCAGAACCGGGAAGCGCTTGCATCTATCGATGTTGAGGCCTCAGCGGGGAACGAATCTGTGTCCATGGAAGACCTGATCGAGATCACCGGAGTGATTTCGATGATCAGCGACGGCACCTGGACCATAGCTGGACAGAATTTTCTACTTACCCCACAGACGGAGACGGAGGGTGTGCTAAAAGTTGGAGACCTCGCTCAAGTGCATGCGCTTATCGGCATGGACGGCGAGGTATATGCACGCGAGATCACTCCGGTCGAGGCAGCAGTCTCCTCCGTGGATCTGCCGGAAGGATTGCAGGATAATGGGCAGAATATCGAGCTTGTCGGTGTTGTCGACAGCATGGGCGAGACGACCTGGACAATTTCCAAGCACGATATCGTGGTCAATTCGCAGACTGAGGTCAATGGTGATTTTTCGGCCGGCACGTTGGTCAGAGTACAGGCTTCGGCTGATGAGAGCCAGGGTCTGGTTGCACAAAAAATTGAGACTGCCCAGGGGCTTGTCTCAGATGCTAGCGACAAGACCGGAGCCGACGAACTGAAAGTGGCAGGTTATGTTGAGAGCATCACCGATGAATTCGTGATCATAGATGGCACGACTTTCTTTTTCTCGGATTTGACCGAGATTAAAGATGAGATCAGCGTTGGCGATTACGTCGAAGTGTACTTTTTCGAGCAGGACGGCCAGAAAGTGGCACTCGAGATCGAGCTGGAAGACTTAAACGATGATGACCAGGGCGAATTGGAGGATGATGACGATCTCGAAGACGAGGATGACGATGATCTCGATGATCATGACGATGATGATCTAGATGATGATGACGATAGAGAAACCGAGGACGATGATCACCACGACGAGAGTAAGCATGAGACGGGTGATGATGATTAATCCAAAGTAAGCCCATCATGGACTATGGTACGATTGCCGAACCGTTTGACAATAGCTATGCTTCAATCCCATGGAGCGCGATCGCCGGTATCCATATCACGGTGCTATCAGCACTCTATAACAGACCACAAGATCATCGGGCGGGAGTACCATTGAGTCAGGCTGTGACAACATTGAAGGACCTGCGAGATTTAGATCCGCAGGTCCTCTCTGAACTTCATAAGGCACACTTCACCGAACTGTATCGCTACGCTCGCTACCGAGTGTCAGATGACAATTTAGCAGAGGATATTGCAAGTGAGACATTCCTCCGCTTGCTGGATGCTGTCCACTCCCACAAAGGCCCAAACAGCTCGATCCGGGGTTGGCTTTTCGGCACAGCTGCCAACTTGATTAATGACCACTTCCGCCGGGCCTACCGTGAGGATGAACTACTGGCAGAGGCGAAAGTTAATCACAGCCCCACGAAAGCAAGGGATGCCCTTAAGCAAGTCGAATACAAGAGCCTGTTGAGCACAGCCATCGAACAGCTCACCAAAGCCCAACAACACGTGATTGCACTCCGTTTCGGCAGTGGAATGAGTATTCAAGATACTGCGCGCATCATGAACAAAAACGAGAACGCGGTGAAAGCCCTTCAGTTCCGTGCCATCCGTTCTCTCCGTAAAGAGCTTGAGGTGGATGCATGAGGTCTGAGGCCGAGCTTTTTGAAAAGTGTCTCTCAGAGCTGGAGTCTGGCAGCAGCCTCGAGGATGTTTTGAATGCCCACCCGCGCGCACGGGGAGAACTGGAACGCCTACTACGCTTGGCGTCCCAGACCACACAAGAACAGGCCAGGGATCCCTCCCCCAGCGTTGTCCATCGCAGCCGGACGAAGCTGCTGGCGCGCGCCGTAGAGCTGCGGACAGCACGTACACATCGGGGCTTGTCCAAATGGGTCCCCCGGTACGCCGTGGGCTTTGCGGCGATGCTGGCAGCGTTAATCCTCAGCGGATACGGACTGTTTTCTGTCTCAGCCCAGTCTTTACCTGGCGATTTTTTGTACCCCATTAAACGTTCGGCTGAGACCTTGCGTCTGGAGATCACGTCAAACGAGCAGCGGCGCGAACGGCTCGAGGAACAATTCGAGAAAAGAAGGACACACGAGGTTATGCGGCTTCTTGCAGGCGAAAGGGTCGAATACATCTCGTTTGAAGGCATCGTTGAGCAAATGCGCGGCAAGGATTGGATCGTCTCCGGAATCAACGTTTTAATCGATGAACAGACGAAGGTCATCGGCGAAATCAATGTCAGTGACGGAATCGAGGTTGAAGGTGAAACTCGCCCGGGCGAGTACGTATTTGCATTTGAACTGCATAAGCGAACGATGCGGTTCCAGGGGACCGTCGATCGCTTGAACGCGGATACCTGGATCATCGACGGGCGATCGATCGCCATAACCGCATCATCTGAAATTGAAGGTGATATCTCCGTAGGCAATATCGTTGATGTTCTCGTTGCTGTTGGCGATGACCAATCGCTGACGTTGCTGGAAGCCCACCTGTTGGATGATGAGATGGAGTCTCCCCCGGAGAACCGGCAAGGTGAGGGTGAGGGCGAAAAGTTCGAATTCACCGGCGTCGTCGACTCGATCGGAACCAATTACTGGGTTGTGGATGGTCGACAGGTGCGGGTCGACTCAGACACCGACATCGAAGATGATATTTCCGTTGGTGACCTTGTACGTGTCCAGGCGGAACAGCGCGGTGACGTCGATTGGGCTCTGCACATCGACAGGATCGATGATGGGGGAAATGGGTCGCATGAGGGCGAGGCAGAGGAAACTCATGAACCGGATGATGGCGATGATCCTCCGGAAGAAGAATCCGAGCACGGCGACGATGAGATGGAAGATGATGAGGTAGACGAAGAAGACGAAGAAGAGTCAGAGGTTAATAACCCTGAGCACGATGAAGAAAGCGAAGAGTTGGAAAGCAACTAGGGACCAGGATTTGCGCTCGCCCTCGAAGGTACAAGCTCTCAGTCCATCTCGATCCCCGTAACCAGGTGCAACTTTTTTTCTCTCCAGAACCCGTCTGACGACGGGTCTATTTATGTCGCCTAGGTGACAGACGCGGGGCTCCACTGCCTTTAGGATTCAATCAGAGTTAGTTGATGGATACAGAAGGAGAGGAGCTAACGATGGACAGCAAAGCATTACTCCGAGTGGCACTACCCGCAGCGGCACTCGCACTCGCGGCAGCACTCATCCCGATGCAGGGGGCTTCGGCGCATTTCAATTCTCCCGATACCGGCGGCGCCTTGCTACACATCGAGGAACCTGGCAGCGCCAGCGCTTCATTCGATGTCGAGATCCCATCAGGTGAGAGCCTGGGCTTCGATGTCGAGCACCCCGAAGCCGGATTAGTGGCTTACTCAGTTGAGAGCCCGGACGGCGAATCGCTGATGAATGTGCGTGAAATTGACGGATCTGCTGGCACGGCCATGGATGTTGAGGCTCCTGCCGGTGCGGCACTGCTCTACATCATTGAAGCACCGGATGGCAGCTCGCTATGGTTCGTCCGGGAAGGTGGCGAGGACAGTCTGGCTGCTTACACGGTTGAGCGTCCGGATGGCGGATCGGCATATTTTCTCGTCGAAGCCGAGCCTGATGGCGCAGCACAATCCAAGCGCCTTGGCCCACTTACAGGAACAATGCAGTTCATCATCGAAGGGCCAGATGGCGAGTTAATCGCCTGGGTCGTGGAGCAGCCCGACGGAAGTGGGGTATCCTTCACGATCGAGAGCCCTGAGGGCGGACCGCTGTACAACGTGATCGAGGCGCATGAAGCTGGAGGTACAGCTAGCTCCGTCGAGGTGCCGGAAACTTCAACTACGGGAGCTCACATCGAGAACCCCTATACCGCCGAAATGTTGTCGATCTACGAGCAATACTGGGCCGGAGAACCCGTGAATTTGATCGATTACCTGCTAGGTCAGTTAGGTCTATAGGGACAGGGCTTCTCCTTCCAAACGGATAACCCACCTATAACAAGCAGCGCCCGGAAAACTCCGGGCGCTGCAATTGCTGCAGCCTGGTTAGGTACATAACTTATATTGCCAGCAATTTTCGCACAGCCTGTTCATCGAGGTCCTCCATGCTTTCAACGACAATGTCTGCATCCATCAGGGCCTGTGAGGCATGCGTGGTTGTCACCCCAATGGCAGCCATACCGGCGGCTTTAGCACCTTCCACGCCAACGACCGCATCTTCAACAACCAGGCAGCGCAGCGGTTGCATGCCAATCTGAGAGGCCGCTTCTAAGTAAACGGCGGGATCCGGCTTCGCCGGCAGCGAAAACCCGGATACCTGCGCGTTAAAATATTTACCCAGATCCATGCTGCTCACAAGCGTCTCGATGTTCTCCTGCGGCGCCGATGAGGCGATCGCCTGCCGGCATCCCCAGGATTTGAAGCGTTTCAACCAATCCACCACACCCTCCATCGGCTCCACCCGCCCCCGGGCTAGATCCCTGAATGCAGCCTCCTTGCGGTCGCTGATTTCCTGAAGCAGGTCCGCATCCGGCTCGTTCCCCGTTAATATCGTGATGATTTTCTTGTTGTTCATCCCGAAAGTTTTTTTGTGATCAGCCTCGGTCATCTCAATGCCATAGTCGGGCAGCACGGCTTGCCAACTCTCAAAGTGCAGTTCATCCGTATCAGCGATGACCCCGTCCATGTCCCACAGGACGCCGCAGCCTGCGGTGCCCGCAGCAATCTCCTTCACTGAATTCTCCTTGCGATATCGGCTGTTAAATAGCGATCGACTCAGCTTCAGCAGGTGAGGTGCAGCGCGGCGATCACCCGCTCATGATCACGCCGTTGATTGTACGTCTCAACTGCATCCTTCGTGTTCAGGGCAACCAGATCGAAACCCTCAGCTTTGATGCGCGCGCGTGTCTCTTGCGGTACCTTCATGCGGCCGTAGGCGCCCTGCCCGATAATCAAGACGTCCGCATCTACCGCGAAAACCTCCTGAAGATCCACTGGGACGAGAGAATGTCCCTCTTCACGCCACCAATTGGATCGGACCCGGTCGGGAAAGATGATCACGTCCTTCTGATAGCTCTCCCCATCCACCTTGATGTTTCCAAAACGATAGGATTGGATTTCTGGAGGCATGCGTCTACTCGTTCAGGCTTGCGGTCATACGAACGCGAAATGTGTCAAACTCGCCGACTGGTTCTTGCCACTCCACAGCGGTATCTTCCACAACGGCACTGGATGGGCCATGCTTCACCCACTCGACCATGTGCTCAACAGCCTGTCCATCCCCTTCAAAAACCGCTTCTACACGGCCATCCCATAGGTTGCGCACCCAGCCGTTGACGCCTTCCGATTCAGCTTCCTGGACTGTGTAGTAGCGGAAGCTAACGCCCTGGACTCGACCTCTAACAAGCACATGCGCTCTCTTTTGCGCCATCTTTCTGCTCCTCCCATGGCCACTCACCGCTTAACTATAGTAGATGGTCCTTGCGGAATTCTAGTATGCGGAAAGTCCTAATCGACCCCACCGCCTCTACCTTCATGATAACGCGCCTTAAATAGGAGCATCCCACATGAGATGTGTGGGATGCCGGGCAAAAATAGCGTGCCTGGAAATTACAAATCGATCAGGCCGGCCATACGGGCTAAAGCCAGCAGTGGTCCGGGCAGGATGCCAAATATGAAGGTCCCGAGGGCTGCAACCCAAACGGTCAGGTTGAGCAGCGGCTCTCTCTGCGTCTCGGGCTCACCCGGGCGCATGTACATCACCACGACCACCCGCAAGTAGTAGTATGCAGAGATCAACGAGGTCAGCACGCCGACAAGCGCCAGCCAGATTAAGTTTGCCTCAACCGCCGCCCGGAACAGATAGAATTTACCGATAAATCCGACGGTCGGAGGCACGCCGGTGAACGAAAGCATGAAAAGTGCCATGGCCAGAGCCAGGATCGGCCGTCGCTTTCCGAGCCCCGCATAATCGTCGATTTCAAGCCCGCCCCCCTCAGCCTTTTCCATGGCCAGCACAACGCCCCAAGCCCCCAGATTCGTGATCGCATATGCCATCAGGTAGAAGAGCGCACCCCGGACGGCCTCGGCTGCGACGGCCGGCACCGCTGCAGCAGGGATGGCCAGGAAGATGTATCCGGCGTGGGCGATGCTCGAGTAGGCGAGCATCCGCTTGATATTGGATTGGGCGATCGCTGCGACGTTGCCCCACGTCATGGTGAATGCTGCAATCCACATCGCAACCGGACCCCAGGAAGCAGATGCCTGCGGGAAAGCCGCGATGAGGATGCGCAACAACGCCGCGAAGCCTCCAGCCTTAGCGCCAACGGACATAAATGCCGTGACCGAGGATGGCGCGCCTACATAGACGTCAGGGGTCCACATGTGGAACGGCACTGCGGCGACCTTGAACCCAAGACCTACCATCAGCAGTCCACCCCCCACCAGGACCAATGGGGGAACACCCACAGCAGTCGTGATAGCGCTGAACACCCCTGCTAATGAGGTCGTCGTCGTTGCTCCAAAGATCAGCGCGATGCCGTAGACCATGAAACCGGAGGCAAACGCACCCAGGATGAAATATTTCAAGGCTGCTTCTTCAGAGACAGGTTGCGGTCGGGCGAAGCCGGATAGAACGTACAGAGGGATCGAAAGCAGTTCCAGCGATATGAAAATGACGATCAAATCGCCTGCCATCGACATCAGCATCATACCGCTGATGCTGAACATCAAGAGAATGTAGTACTCGCCGCGCTCGATCCCGCGCCTGCGTACGTAATCAAACGCTTGAGCGATGGCGATCAGACCAGCTCCCAGGAACAAGATCTGCAGGAAGGACGAGAAACCGTCCAGCAGCAGCATCCCCCCGAAAAGAATCCTGGATTGACCGAAGTTCAAGATGGCCGCCACCACCGCGCCGAGCAGGCCTAGCGCGGCGAGTGACGCAGTGATCCCTTTGCGATCAGCCGGGATGAACAAATCTACGATCAGCAGGATCGTGGCCCAGCCCGCAACGATTATCAACGGAAGGATTGAAAGAAGATCTTCTACAGGCATCGCTTATCGCACCACCATGCTCGCCGTCCCCAGAACGGACACGAGCTTCTCAACGGAAGGGGCCATCAGGCTGAAGAACGGTTTCGGGTACAGACCAATCCAGAAGATGAGCACCAGCAGAGGCACCAGGGTGACAATCTCTCGCCAATTGAGATCCTTGAGCTTCTTGTTCTCTTCCTTGTCAACCGGTCCCAGGAACAGCTTCTGGAACATGAAGAGCATGTAGATTGCAGCCAGGATAACACCAGCGGCTGCAAAACCCGCAAAGAGCTTCGATCCAAGCGCCTTCGATCCGAACGCCCCAAGCAGGATTGTGAACTCGCCGACGAAGCCGTTCAGGCCAGGCAAGCCCATTGACGATAAGGTCACGATAAGCGTCAACGCGCCGTAAACCGGCATGATTTTCCACAATCCGCCAAAGGCGTCCATATCGCGCGTGTGTCTGCGCTCGTAGATCATGCCGACGATGATAAACAGGGCACCCGTGCTCACGCCGTGGTTCACCATCTGCAGGATCCCGCCCTGGATGCCTTGAGGGTTCAGGGCGAATAAGCCAAGGACCACAAAACCAAGGTGGCTGACCGAAGAATAAGCAACCAGTTTCTTGACATCCTGCTGGGAGTAGGAAACCGCCGCGCCATACAGAATGCCGATCACCGCCAGCAAGGCCATGTAAGGAGCCAACTGAACAGCGGCCTGCGGGAAGAGCGGTATGTTGAAACGCACGAAACCATACGTACCCATTTTCAGGAGCACACCCGCCAGGATCACAGAGCCAGCGGTGGGAGCTTCGACGTGCGCGTCAGGGAGCCACGAATGCAGCGGCCACATCGGCACCTTGATAGCGAACGCAGCCGCAAAAGCCAGGAATAGCCAGGTCTGGATGTTTGCAGGTATGTTTGCCGTGGCGATCAGGTCGGGTACAGAGAACGATTCGAATTGGATCCCAAGCCAGAGGATCGCCAGAAGCATCAATATCGAGCCCGCCATGGTGTAGAGGAAGAACTTGATCGCGGCGTAAACGCGCCGCGGGCCGCCCCAGATGCCGATCAGGAAATACATGGGCACGAGCGTGAATTCCCAGAAGATGTAAAACATGAAAAGGTCCTGTGCCAGGAAAACGCCGACCATGCCAATTTCCAGCAACAGGAAGAAGATCATGAATTCCTTGACGCGTTCCTCAATCGCCGTCCAGGTTGAAAGGATCGAGATCGGCGTCAGCAGTGTTGTCAGCAGCACGAGCAGCAAGCTTAATCCGTCGACGCCCAAGAAATACTCGATGTTTATGCCGGCGAGCGAGAACCATTCCCTGCGCTCGACCATCTGCAGCACCGAGGCGGTACGGTCAAATTGAGCGAGCAATACGAGAGAGATCGCAAACGTGGCAGTGGAAGCCGCCAGTGCCACCCAGCGTATCGCCGTTTCGCGCTGCTTTGGTACAAACACGATCACCAACACACCGACCAGCGGTGCGAAGGTTACCCAGGTAAGTAGAACTTTCGAAAGGTCCATAGATCCATCCTCAGCCAGAATATCCGAAGATAAAGTAGCTCAATATAAGCAAGCCGCCGACCAACACCGCCAGTGCGTAATTTCGTACATAGCCTGTCTGGAGCTTGCGCAAGCGAACGGCGGCGCCCTGTGTTACCGTGCCAAGTCCGTTGGCAATTGCATCGATCACGCGCAGGTCAAAAGTCATCGCCAACCAGCGGGTTCCATTTCGATAAAAAGCACCCAGCACGCTGTCATGGAACCAATCGTGCCAGAAGCGCCAATCGATAGTCTGTGCGAAGAAGTGCGCCAGCCAGATATATGTGCGGATAAAGAGCAGCTCATAGAGTTCATCAACCCACCATTTGTTCTCCATGCCCACAAACACTGGCCCGAGTATTGAGCGAAGTGGGTCAGCCTGCCCCTCTTCCATCTTTCTGCGTCCGTACAGCAGCCAAGAGACGATGATGGCGACCAGCGCAAGGCCAGTCGAGATCAAGGCAACCTGGACATTGAAGTCGGTGACATGTGCGTGGATGCTGTGTTCGAGCCAGTCGGTGAGCGCATGCACACCCGGAAGGTTCAAAGCCCCGCCGACGATGGACAACCCTGCCAGGATCATCAATGGCACGGTCATCACTGGCGGGTTCTCCACGGCATGTTCGGCGGGTTTACTGCGCGCTTTCCCGAAGAAAACCATCAGGATCTGCCGGCCCATGTAAAAGGCGGTGAAGAATGCCGCGACCGCCAGCAAGACGTACACAACGGTGCTCTCCATGCTGGCGTCCGCCAGGATCTCATCCTTTGAGAAGAATCCAGCCAGAGGTGGCAAACCTGCCAGGGCCAGCGCCCCAATCAGATACACCCAGAAGGTAACCTTCATGCGAGAGCGCAGGCCACCCATATTGCGCATGTCCTGTGGGTCAAAGGGTTCGTCGGAGTGCGCCCCTTCGTGCTCGAGGTGATGATGGCCGTGCTCGACGCCCTGAATCACGGAGCCGGATGAAAGAAATAAAAGCGCCTTGAAGAAAGCGTGCGTCACCAGGTGGAACATGCCGGCCACATAGGCGCCGATGCCTACCGCAGCCATCATGAACCCCAACTGGCTGATCGTTGAGTAAGCCAGCACGCGCTTGATGTCGAACTGGGCCACAGC
>JASFUN010000009.1:0-12123 GCA_050050255.1 Anaerolineales bacterium
ACGACCCCAATGGCTTGTTTCACGCCCATTGGGTCGGATCTGACGGAATGATCCATCACCGTGGCTTCGCCGCTGGTCGGCTCGAGCAGGCAGCTCAAGATGGAAATCGTCGTGCTCTTTCCTGCCCCGTTGGGGCCGAGCAGACTGAAAATCTCCCCTTGATTAACGCCGAAACTAACGCCTTTGACAGCGTAGACCTCGCCGAAATCTTTGTGCAGGTCTTTCACCTGGATCGCTTGTTTTTCCATTGGGAGCCATCCCTCCTGATCGTTTTGATTTGGGACAGGTTAATTATCTGGTGCTCGCCGCCGCGTTCCAAAAGCGAGGCAACCAGAATCGGTTTGGTTTACAGGAGAGTGTTTCTCCTGGTCTGTTGGCTGGTTAACCCCCTGGCCATTTGGGAAATTCAGCCCGGCGTTTTCTTAACTCAGATTCGTGCCATTTCGCTTCCCGGCTCGGGGTACTGTTTCTCATCTGTAATAGGGTCATACTGCCGAGAAGAGTGTCATACCCCGAAGGGGGTACTCGGGGCGGTTCTTTGATGTACGGATGGACTAACGCAGTCATAATCCAGGATGCTCGTTGGCTCGCCTATCGATCAGGCTGTCTCCCGGACCAACCTTATAAGTTCTGTGGCGTGCTGCTCTGCGGCTGATTCACCCGCTTGAATGATCTCCTCCGCCCTTGGGAAGCCGCTGAAGATACCGATATCTTGCGGGATCTCAGGTGCAAGCAGCAGGTCAGGCGGGTAGTGCTCTATGCGTGTTTCGGTGATGGCATGCAGCATGAGCATAACTGTCCGATAGACATCCTGCGCCATCGCAGGCAGCCGGCCGATCATCGGCGGCGCTCCATCGCCATCTGTGCCAGAGTAGCGGGGAGAGACATCCACTGCGACGACCTTATGTGCGCCCATTTGATCGATGAGGTCCAGCGGCAGGTTGTTCAGCACGCCGCCATCTACAAGACGGTGATCGCCTAATTGTACATGCGGGAAGATGCCCGGGAAGGCGCTCGTCGCCAGGGCGGCTTCGAGCAGGTTGCCCGACTTTAAATCCACCTGCTGACCGGAGTTGATATCAACAGCTTTTAACGCCGCCGGGATCTTTAAATCTTCGAAGGTGAGCTGCGGATCGATAAATTCCGAGAGGTACTCGCGCACATTCTGGCCGGCGAGCAGACCCCGGCGCGGAGGTCGGATATCGACCAGCTTGATTAATTCGCGCACCCCAGTCATGCGCAAAGCTTCCCGTTCCAGCGATTCGGCATCCCAGCCGGCGGCATATAGCGCAGCGATGATGCCGCCCATGCTCGTCCCGGAGATACAACCAACGGGGATGTGCTCACGCTCAAGCACTTTGAGCACGCCGATATGTGCCAGACCGCGTGCCCCCCCGCCGCTCAGTGCGAGACCGATGCCGTTATGTTCTTCAGCAGTTGCCAAAAGCATATTGTTACCCTCAGTATAAACCCGGGATTAACGCCCAGGTTTCCGATTTGTATTCTTCGTATCGCTTTGCCCTCGATTGTAAAAAGCGCTCCTCTAACCGAATGCGGATGAGCACGCCGAGCAGGCCGAGCAAAGTAAGCGCCCATGTGAATGTGCTCTGGAGGAACAGCGGGCAGGCGATAAACAAAAGGATGTTCGCAAAATAAAGCGGATGTCGAATGTGTGCGTAGAGCCCATTACGCACGATGCCCACATCTTCGTATTTCTCCAGGTACATCGAGAACGCTTTGCCTAAATCTAAGTGGGCTTTGTAACGTACAACCGTTGCACCCATTAAGAAGAAGCCGCCCAGAAGCATAAAGACGATACCTGGCGAGAGGTCAAACCAGAAGTACTCGATCATCGGCCCGATGATGATTGCGTAGTAAGGTACTGCTATCAACAGAGCAGACGCTTCAGGTTTCGAGCGACGATCAATCGAGCCGGAACGGCTCATCGCCAGGTATTCAGCCGCTCTATAAACCAGGATTAGAAGGATGTAAATGATGATACTGAGATCCATACTGTCGCTCTCCGCAGCGGGCTCCAATCGGTCAATCCGCAAACAAGATCTCTAAAAATGTCCCCAGATTGTCTTTGCCCTCCAGCACTTTGAGGTCGTAGATCTCCGTGTAACCGCAATTGCCGCACGACACAAAGGTGTAGCGGTAGGGTTGGATTTCAAAGAGTCTTGAAAGCCCGGTGCCCGACATTGAGAGTCGTTCTGTATCGGCTTCCTTGTGGGCGCATTTTGGACAGACAAATGCGTCGGCAAGATTGTTCTCTACGCTGGACACTGCGGACACTCCTTCTTACCGTAAACTGATTCATATCATAGTAAAGAGCAAGCCGGCTGCCGGGCATTAAGCTGACCTTCTTCGGCCAACCACGATCCGGCGCACGTGCGTGAGACTGATCCACTTAAACGATAGTCGCTTTTTAGTGTGCGCACATCTGTCAGGTTGATAAGAAGGCTATTGCCATTGTGACCAAAGAAGACCTGGCCACAAGGCCAGGTCAAAGAATGGGATAGGTGCAAATCAGATTCTGAAGAACGAACCCGGTCCGACTGTTGCTTGTATCGTCGGATTTAGTTATTCAAGCAAACCCTTTTGGAGCGCCATCGCAACCGCCTCAGTCCGGCTGGAAGCAGCCAGTTTCGACAGGATGCTGCTGACGTGGAATTTAACCGTCGAGCGGCTGACCACGAGTTGTTCAGCGATTTCGGGATTGCTCATCCCTTCGACCATCAGCGCCAGCACTTCAAGTTCCCTGTCGGTGAGGTCGAAATCAGGTTCGGGCGGACGTGTCGTCGCCTGGATCAGCGCTTGAGCGGCCTCGGGCGCAAGAGTGGGTTTGCCTTCATGCGCGGCGCGAATGGCATCAGCAAGAGCATCGGCGGAAACATTCTTAAGCAGGTAGCCAATTGCACCCGCTTGAAGGGCACGTTGAACCAGATCCTCTTCTTTAAAGCTGGTAAGCGCGATGACCTGAATGTCGGGACATTTCTCGCGGATCTTTGCAGTCGCTTCCGCACCATCCATGTTTGGCATGACGAGGTCCATCAGCACTACATCGGGCTGGAAGCTGTCGCACATTGTCACAGCCGCCTCGCCGTCTGGCGCCTCGCCTACCAACTCAAGGTCGTCGTAAGCTTCGATAAAACCTGCCAGTCCGCTGCGGACGACGCGGTGATCGTCGACGATAAGCACACGGATTAATTCTTTATCACTCATTCTCTACTTCCTCCTCGCCGTCCATCCAGACAGCGGTAACTTCAGTCCCATTTTCTTGAGATGTCATGATATCTAATGAAATGCCCGCCTGCTCGGCTCTCTCCTGCATGATATTAATACCCAGGTGATCGGAGGAGACGTTGTCTGGGTCGAATCCGAGACCGTCGTCCTGGATCGAAAGCAAAACTTGGCCGCGCTGACAAATTAATTTTATCCAGGCTGAGCTGGCATTGGAGTGTTTGACGATGTTGTTCAATGCTTCCTGGGCGATCCTGTAAAGCGCGACTTTGGTATCGTCAGAGAGCGGGCATGCGCCCTGGATCTCCAGGTTGACCGGGATGCGGGCCCTGCCGATGATCGATTCGCTGAGCTGTTCAAGCAGCTCCGGAAGAGGGGCTTCCAGAAGCGCTTTAGGACGCAGTTCAAGCAGCAGCGTGCGCATTTCTGCAAGCGCGCCACGCGTCAGCTCACGCAGTTCTTGAAGCCGCTTCAAGCCGGTCTCTTCGTTCTGGTCCCAGAGGCGCGGCAGCACGTCTGCAATCAAGGTGGCAGAGAACAACGTCTGGGTGACAGAATCGTGCAGGTCACGGGCCAGGCGGCTGCGTTCCTCTAGCACGGCTGTGCGCTGCATGCGATCACGCAGCTGGGCATTTTCGATGGCCAGCGCCGTCTGGCGGGCGAAGTTCATCGCCAGTCGGACGTCCTCCTCAGAGAATGCGCGCACCTCACGGTAGAAGAGGGTGATGTCACCGAAAACATCGCCTTCGACCAGAAGCGGCACGGAGAGGAATGCGTTGAAATCCTGTATCACCAGGTCCAACCATGAGCCCGGCTCGAGGCTGTCGGGTTGGACGCCGTTAGAGAGCATGCGCGCGCGGATGTCGGGCGAGGTGTAGGATCGCCCCTCCATCGTGGCATGATCAGCCTCGGAATCGCTGATCGGGAAGGCGTCCAGATGATCGAACCCAGAGGGCATACCATGCGTCGCTCTGGTGCACACCAACCCTCTGCTTCGATCGAATTCGTACAACGCACCACCGTCTGCGCCTAACAACTGAACAGCCAATGGGACGATGTGCTCGAAGATCTTCTTGAGCGGCTGCGGGGTATTCAGGACGGAGAGGATCTCCTGTAGGCCCTCAGCAACCTGACGGCGGCGCTCTGTATCCGCCAGCTGCCGTTTCTCAGCCTCGTACAGGCGGGCATTATCAATGACCAGGGCCGACCGCTTGGCCAGGGCTTCGGCGATACGGCGTTCTGAGTCGCTGAAATCGTGTTCGCTAGAGTAGCTCAGGTTGAATATGCCGAAAATATTTTCGCCGATCATGATGGGCAAATGTGCAAAAGCGCGGATCTTCTCAGGTTCGGTTATCGAGCGGTCAACCTGGGCGTATTTGTCGGTAGCTCCAATGAAGACGGGCTCACGATCGATCAGCACCTGGCCAGCGATCCCCTCGCCTGGTTTGAAATTCATTTTTTGCAGCGTCTCCGTGGCGAAGCCGCTTGCGGCCTGTACCTGAAGTCGTTCGCTCTCGGCGTTGTAAACCATGATGCAGGTTTTATCCACATCGAGGATGTCATGGGCGACATCTTGAAGCGCGCTAAACACGTGGTCGACCGACAGATCCTGGTAGAGCTGCTCGTCGGCGTGGTAGAGCGCCTCGACCTCGCGCATGCGCTGCTCGATCTCCTGAAAGAGATAGGCGTTCTCTATGGCGATGGCGGCCGTGTTGGCAATCCCACCGGCGAGTTCGATCTGCTCAAGTTCGAAGTGTTTTGACTCATCGGTGGATGCGATCACGGCAGCGGCGAGCAGACGGTCCTTTACGAGGAAGGGGACAGCGAGCATACTGTGGATGCCGAGTTCTTCAACGACGTAGGCGTCCAAACGGCGATCCGTGGCGACATCGGTCGAGACAACTGGAGCGCGCAGAGCGACCATTTCAGCGATGAGTGCGTCGGACCTGGGATCAAGCGGGCGTTGGCGATATGCCTGATCTAGTTGTTCATCGCCTTCTTCGGAATGAGAAATGGTGGCGGCAGTTGGTTTAAAGAGCTGGTCAGCCTCATCGAAGAGGTAAATGGCGCAGTGCTTTGCGTCGCTGGCTTCGGCCAGGGCGTTAGTGATGTGCTTGAGGACCTGATCAAGATCGAGTGTGCTGCTCGCCTCGCTGACAGCATCGAGCAGCACCGATAACTCCCGCGTCCTCTCCTCAACGCGCTGTTCCAGGTAGGCGTAAGAATCCTGGAGCGCGTTCGACATGATGTTGAATTGGTCCGCCAACTCCTCGATCTCATCCCCTGTGTTGACGTCGATGAACTGGTCAAACTCTCCCCGGCCAACTCTTTCGCTGGCTCTGACCAACTGCTGAAGGGGTTCTATGATCCTCTGGACGCCAAACGTGACGACGATAGCAGGGATGATCACGCCCAGTGCCAGCAGGACCAGAATGGGGGTGCGGTACTGCAAACCCTCCTGAAGCAAACTGCGCCAGTCCTCTTCAATAACAAGGCCCCAACTCGTATCGGGAACGACAGCAAAACTTGCCAGAATGTCGTTGTTGTTTAAACCTTTACTCCTTTTCGCACCACTCTCGCCGGATTCAAGCCGCAGGACAGGTTCGTGGAAGGAGAG
Organism: Anaerolineales bacterium; assembly: GCA_050050255.1. Taxonomy (GTDB): domain Bacteria; phylum Chloroflexota; class Anaerolineae; order Anaerolineales; family E44-bin32; genus E44-bin32. Next base: position 5,861 of record JASFUN010000009.1, read on the forward strand.
GTCATCCCCGATGTATTCCAGGTCGTCGTGGTAGATGACGCGCCCGTTTGAATCCACGACGAGTGTGCTGCCCTGATCCCCCAGTTGAAGCTTGATGATGTTCGCATAGAGAGCGCTGGATGATGACGGGTCGACCTTGAACATCCCGGCGAGAACACCTAGAAGTTGATCATCCACACCGGTAACCGGAACAGCGATCGTGACGACCTCTTCGCCTTCGAAACCATCCGGGAGAAGGTCGGAGTATATCGAGGTCTCATCCGTGATCGCCTCACGGAAGTATGGGCGGTTGGATAAATCCGCCCCGATTAAACCCGGTTGGCCGGGGACACTCCCCTGGACCCTGCCGAAGTTATCGAGCAGCAGCACACCGGCGTCGAAAATGAGCAGCCGGTTGGATAGAGAATCGAGCACGGACTGGCTGACTTCCGGCGAGTGGCCAAGAAGATCAGGGGTGCGCGCGGCGGATTCCAGCAGCTCGGAAAAACCGTTCAACTCGCTTGAAAGGTGTAGAGCGGATAACCTCGCCAGGTCTTTGTTGCGTTCAATCAGCATGTTTTCCGCCGCCAACTGGTAGGCGACGTAGGCCAGGAATGCGACGGCAATGAGGAAGACCGTAGTGGGTACAAAAGACCAGGCGACGATCTTCCAGCGTAAACCATAGCGATTGTTCCTATGGGGTACGTACTTTCGGCTCCCGTCTGAAGGAGAACTCATCCGTGGACCTCGTCGACCTTATTCGAGATCGTCCGCATAAGAGCCACCGGTTCAACCCCGAGGACGAAGATCTGGTCCCATCCGTCCTCGATCATCCTTTTCACGGCTGACATCTTGGCGAATACCTCCGCGGTGACCGAGTAACCTTCGCGTGAGCCTTCGGCGAACGCGGCCAGGTCCAGGTCCTCTGTTTTGGATGGGAAGTCTGTCTGGGCGATCCGGATCCATTCGTCGATCAGAGAATTCCGAGCCGGCTGCAGCAAATTGGCGCGCGCCATAGCGATCCCGTACTCCCTGCTGATAAGGAACTTCATTAACTCCCAGGCCTCCTGTGGATGACCGGTCCCGCTGAAGATTCCAAAACCATCAGTGGTGGCAATCGTAGCGCGACGCGCCGGGCCGGAAGGCAGCGGGGCGACGCCCAGTCGAAAATCGGCATTCGTCAGGATTGATTTAAGCGACCAGGATCCGTCTTCAACCATGGCCAGTTTGCCTGCCAGGAAGGCCTCAGTGATCGTCATGCCCTTCAACTCTAAAGGACTGGGCATGACGTGATCATCCCAGATGCGCGCTCGGATCCACTCCATTGCAGCGAGGGCTTCTTCATCGGCGAGGCTTGATTTGCGTGCATTTTGCGGGTCTACGATATGCCCGCCCCAGGCGTTGATATGGACCTGAACGCGATCCCAGGATATGTCCAGAGCACTGCCCCAGTGCTGGATCTCGCCTGACGACTCATCGGATTGCCGGAGCAGCCGCATCGCGGCCAGGTAGTCGTCATGGTCCCAGGAATTATCGGGATAATCTACACCGTGCTCGTCGAAGATATCTTTGTTGAAGTAAAGCGCCAGAGCACCGTGATATTTAGGCAAACCGAATCGCAGACCTTGCTCGGTGATCAGGGCCTCAACCTGCGCCGGATCCCAATCTCCGAGGGTCTCGTCATCCAGATCCCTCTGGACGTAGGGTTCGAGATCGAGCAGGTACCCGAGCTGGGCCCAGGCGGGGAAGTGTGTGCAGCAGCCCTGGAACACATCGGGGGCATATCCGGTTTGGAGATCGGATGACATATCCTCAATGTAATTCTCCGGATCGGGGGTAAAGAAAACGCGTATCCCCGGATGATCTTCATGGAAGCGCGCCAGCATCTCGCTGACCATTGGCGGGAACCATTCCGTGCGCCAATCCTGGTAGACGATATTCGTCGGTGCAGTTGTTTCTGCCGGCAAACCGCGCCGTCCACAGGACGCGATCGTGCCGCCCGCCACGCCCAGTCCGAGTACACGCAGAAAATCCCGTCGTGAAATGTGATTAACCCCTGAAGTCCGGGTGCCTGCGTATGGTCGATTTGCGGCGCCCATTGGACGTTGTCCCTTCCTGTCATTCAGTCCCATTACCCGCTCCAAATCCAAAAACTCGGCGTTTGCGTGCGGCACGTGCATGAATCATCACATAACCTAACCGGTACGTCAGGTGACGATCTACATCTCTTAATAACATGCTCCCATGCGAGTTTGAATGCACAACCCCGATCCTCGATGTTTCACTATTATGCATACTCTAGCACTGCGTGCATCACCGATCCGGGTAGAAATACCTGGTCAACTGGTCAGGTACTTGACTTATGTGGATAAAAAAAAGAGGAGCTGCGAAGCGCAGCTCCTCTTTTGGATCTCGCCAAGCTGGTTCAGCCGCCGCGGGCAGCAAGTTGGGCTGCCTGGTCGATGGTGATGTTGTACCACTGCTGACCACCCATGGCGTTGTAGACGCGGCCATCAACCCAGTCGTGCACAGCGACGAATTCGATCTCGAGGAAGATCGGGAAGAAGGGCACTTCGCCCTCAGGACCGAAGAGCTCATTCTCGATCTCACGATAAAGCTCTATGCGGCGTTGAGGGTTAGCCTCTTCACGCGCCTCGACGATCTTGTCATCAACCTCGCCGCAGGATCGCTTGAAGCGGTTCCCCGGGTTGTCGCACCACAACACGTCGCCGACCCAGTTGTTTTCATCCGGGTAGTCAGGACCCCAGCCAAGCGTCCACATGTGTGCCGCTTCCTCATCGGAGATGTCCGCGTCGGTGGCGGCGAGCAGTTCAGCAAACGTCATCTGCTCGATGTTGATCTTATCCGAACTACAGCCGAGATTCTGTTCCCACTGCGCCTGGGCGAACTCGATCCAGTTGAGCGTATGCTCGCCGGTGTAGCCGATGAGCGTTACTGTCGGGAAGCCTTCACAGTTCGGGTAGCCGGCTTCGGCAAGTTGCTCCTGAGCGAAGTTGACGTCGAAACCCAATCCGACTTCATCGATCGACGGTGCTCCGAAGATGCCGGGAGGTGCAAAGTGGGTCATCGGCAGTCCCTGATTCTGCTCGACGATGTCGACGTGTGTTGCCCGGTCGTAAGCTGCCGAGAACGCTCGCCGCACGCGTGGATCGTCGAACGGGGGCTTTGTCTCACGGAAGGCGATGTAGAAAACACCCATCGTCGCGTCCTGAGCGGTCTGCTCTGCTTCCTGCTCGAGATGCGTCTGCAGTTCCGCGTCGGGAATGCTTGAGAAGTCGACTTCCCCGTTGAGCCAGAGTGCATAGCCGGTGCTGGTGTCGGGCACGACATTAGCGATCAGGCGTTCAACGTTGCCGGTTCCCTGCAGATCGGCGGGCATTAGCGGATTGCGCAGGATTGTGCGGCGGACGTTGTGGACCCATTCACTCAGAACGAAGCGGCCGCTCGTGATGATGTTGCCGGCTTCAAACCACTGCTCACCGAATTCCTCGATCACATCCTGTGGTACAGCCGAGAGTGTCCACAAAGGGGTCATCGACAGGAAGTAGCCTGCCGGAAACTCCAAATCGATTTCGAGGGTGGACTCATCGACCGCCGTTACGCCAATGCTCTCGAACATATCAGGCGTGACTTCGTCTGCGAAAAGCACGTCGGAACAACCCTTGATCACCGGCGCGATGACCGAACTGTAATAGGATCCGATCGATGGGTCGCAGGCTCTGCGGATGCTGTACTGGAAGTCATAGGCGCTTACGAAGCGGGGGTTGCCCTCAGCATCCAGCACCTGGCTGGTTTCACCGCTGACGGGATTGTGGTAGACCCAGGGGATGTCATCTCTCAAAACGAAACTATAGGTCAGCCCATCCTGACTGATATCCCAAGACACGGCTGCTTCGGGGAGTACCTCTGCGCTGCGCGGGTCCACGTTGGTGAGCTGCACGAAAAGGTTTTCTATGTAGTTAATTGAAACCTCATCCTCTCCGACGGCGGGATCCAGCGTGGGGATATCCGTGGTGCTGTAGTTGTAGTATGTGACAGGTTCGGCTTCGCCAGCCTCCGGGGTTGAAGTCACGACGACTTCCTGGACGCCGCCTTCACCTTCCACGGTCACGATGACAGTAGCCGGTGCGCCTCCGCCTCCGCAAGCGCTCAGGATTAAACTTAACACGATCAAGGCGGCAAACATCGTAAGAAACTTATTCTTCATCTTCATCTCCTTAAGCAAATTCATGTAACTGCTCGAGCGGGGATCCTATCCAGAGTAACTCCTTTCTGCTCGTGGGGTCGCATTTTTGTGCTATGAACTGCCGAAGCAAGCCTCGGATAAAACTCAGGGATAGATCTGGATTATGGTCTGCGGATCGGGTGTTCTCGGTCTCCAAGGTGGGATCGATGTCCCCGGGTTGGGGTCCCCGGGGACATCCATCACCGTTTGGAAGGAGAAGAGGAAGAAAATGTCCAGTCGTGGATTACGCTGGTCCATCAAACGTCCAGCCCGGCCCGCTGCTCTTGAAATCTTGCGATCGTGGTGAGCAATCGCTCGGGTGGGTCCGTTTTCGATATAAACGAATCCGCCCCGGCATTCAAGGCGTCGTTTTGTGCCTCTCCACGACCGCTCATCGCGACCAAGATAGCGTGGGGAAACAGCTCGTGAATCGTGCCCACCAGGTGGTATGGGCTTTGACCGTTTATGTCCCAGTCGAGCAAAATCAAATCCGGATTTGTGCTGCCGAGCTGCTGCAGCAGGCCGACCGCATCTCCGGCTTCGCCGATGATTTCAAGATCGGCCTGGCGGTTGAGGAGCACCCTCAACGCATGCCGGACCTTCGGTTGTCCGTCCGCAAGCAGGATCCGCATCGACGACCTCGATAGTCTTCCTTACAAGGCCCAGTATGCCTGCTGGTCAGCGAAGAGGCATGATGCCTCTGGTGGATTTAGTTGTTGTACAGGTGAATAATAGGGGAGTTGGTCAGGTGACCAGGTCGTTGCGCAGCGCCAGCGCGACGGCTTCAGAGCGGTTTGAGACGCCCAATTTGGAGAGGATGTTGCTGACGTGTGCGCGCGCCGTCGATCGACTGATGGTGAGCCGCTCAGCAATCTCGGGATTGGTCAGCCCCTCGACGAGCAGCTGCAGCACTTCGTATTCACGTTCCGTGAGGTCGTGGCCGATTGCAGGTCCCTGAGTGGCAGCCTCAATCAGTGTGCGGGTCGCTTCAGGAGACAGGGTTGAGCGGCCGGCATACGCATCCCGGATGGCTTCAGCAAGGTCATTAACAGAGACATTTTTCAGTAAATAACCGATTGCCCCGGCTTGCAATGCATTTTGAACGAGGTCTTTCTCCTCAAAGCTCGTCAGGGCGATGATTTGAATATGCGGCCACTTTCTGCGTATCTCGGTGATCGCTTCCACGCCGCCCATCTCAGGCATGATCAAGTCCATCAGCACCACGTCTGGTTCGAGATGTTCGCATTGCAGGAGCGCTTCCTGCCCGGAGGACGCTTCGCCGACCAACTCCAGGTCAGCTTGTGTGCGCAGGAATGTGCCCAGGCCTTTGCGTACCATATCGTGGTCGTCGACCACCATAACACGGATTGTCGGGTCGCTCACTCAGCTCTTCCCATTCCAGATCAGCTTCAACTGTGTACCAACTCCGGGTTTAGAAGCGAACTCCAACCGCGCCCCGACGGCGGCTGCGCGTTCGCGCATGATGCTCAACCCGAAGTGATCGGCAGACACTTTTTCGGGGTCAAACCCGATGCCGTTATCACGTATTGATAATACAACCTGCTCGCCAGATTGGCGAGGGCCTGTCTCGTGCTGATCCGCTGGTGGGATGTGCTTCAATTCGATCCATGCCTCGGTAGCACGGGAATGCTTGACGATATTGTTCATCGCCTCCTGGGCAATCCGATAGAAAGCGATGTGCGCATCCTGCGGGAGGTCATAATCGCCCTGGATTTCAACATGGACAGGGATGCCTTTGCGGCCGGTGACAGCGGCTGCTAACTGAGTGAGCAAATCTTGCAAGCCGGCCTCAACAAGCGTGGCCGGGCGTAGTTCTAAAAGCAGGGTGCGCATCTCGGCCAGAGCCCCACGACTGAGCTGGCGAAGCTCGGTGAGCAAGGTCTGCACTTCTTCCGGATTCGTCTCCCATAGGTTGGGAAGCGTTTCCGCGATCAGGCTGGCGGAGAACAGGGTCTGTGTGACCGCGTCGTGCAGGTCGCGCGCCAAACGGTTGCGCTCCTCCAGGGCGGCGATCTCC
>JASFUN010000010.1:0-11630 GCA_050050255.1 Anaerolineales bacterium
TGGACGCTCCACGATGACGGAATCGTCTTGCTTTTCTATCTTCATCTCCGGACGGAATTCTCGCTCGAGCTCACCGTTAGGCCCTTTTACACTCACTTTCGAGCCCTTGACCTCGACCTGCACCCCGTCCGGGATGACCACTGGCATGCGTCCTATTCTCGACACATCTTCCTCCATTTGCTCTCCCGGGGGAGAACGGTTCAGACGGTCTGCTGCGTCAATCTAGCTGGCGCGCAGGCCATCCGCCCACCACCCCGGGAAGCTGTTTACCAAACCTCGCAGAGCACTTCGCCGCCGACGCCCAGCTGGCGGGCACGAACCCCAGTCATGACACCCTTGGGGGTCGTCATGATGGCGACGCCCAATCCAGACTGCACCCAGGGGATATCCTGGCGGCCCACATAAACTCGCCGTCCAGGTTTGCTGACCCGCTGCAATCCGTTGATCACCGCATGGCGCTCGCGGCGTTTACCTACATATCGAAGCTGGATGCGGATCGTCTGGTGTGGACGACCATCCAGCTGGATGACCTCGAAATCGTCGATGAAACCCTCCTCTTTGAGGATTTCCACGATAGCCACTTTCAATTTCGAGCTCGGAATTGACACAACCTGCTGGCCGGCAATCAAAGCGTTGCGAATGCGGGTCAACAAGTCAGCAATTGGATCTGAAACACTCATATCAAACTCCCCGAATCCTCAATTACCACGAAGCTTTCTTGAGACCTGGAATTTTGCCTTCCAATGCCTGTTCACGTAAGCAGATTCGGCAAAGCTCAAAGCGCCGGTAGTACCCACGCGGACGACCACAAATCCGGCAGCGATTGCGTACTCGAACCTTGTATTTCCTGTTCTTTTCGCGATTAACCATGCTCTTCTTAGCCATATAAATCACCTTTCCCAAAAGGCATACCCAGGTGCTGAAGCAACCGGCGCCCTTGTTCATCGTCCGGCGCGGAGGTCACAATCGTGACCTCAAAGCCGCGAATTTTATCGATGTCGTCATAGCTGATTTCCGGGAAAATCAGCTGTTCACGCACACCCAGTGTGTAATTGCCGCGCCCGTCAAAGCTGTCCGGTGAGACCCCACGGAAGTCCCGGGTGCGCGGCAGGGCGACGTTTATCAAGCGGTCGAAAAACGCCCACATACGCAGCCCCCGTAAGGTAACCTTCACGCCAACTGAGCTGCCTTCGCGCAGTTTGAAGTTAGCGATGCTCTTGCGGGCTTTGGTGACCACCGGCTGTTGGCCCGTGATCGTACGGATGTCATCCACCGCTGCGTCCAGCGCTTTGGCGCTCTCCAGCGCTTCCCCTACGCCAACGTTGACGACGATTTTTTCCAGCTTTGGAACCTGCATGCGGTTCATAAGCTCAAATTCCTTCATCAACGTCGGGGCGACCTCTTTTTCGTAACGTTCTTTTAAGTAATGTGCCATACCAGTCTTTCTCCCCGCCCCCTCAGGAACCGATCTCCGCGTCACACTTCTTGCAGTAACGCGTGGCTTCGTCACCCTCACGGCGGACGCCCACTCGCGAGGCTTCGCCGCAATTCGGACAGACCAGCATCACGTTCGAAATTGCCAGAGGCGCTTCGAACTGGATGATGCCCGGGTTCATCGTGCGCCCACCCGCCTGGATCTGTCTTTGGTGTTTCTTGCGGATGTTCACACCTTGAACAATCACTTTGGATTCGCGCGGCAGCACCCGGATGACTTCCCCCTCGGTCCCTTTATCCCTACCGCTGATAACTCTCACTGTGTCACCGCGTTTAATTCTTGCATGCAATCCCATCGCTCCATACCTCCTAAAGCACTTCGGGTGCGAGGGAGACGATCTTGGTGAAGCCCTTCTCCCGCAGCTCGCGGGCGACGGGTCCAAAAATACGCGTCCCTTTCGGGTTTCTGCCGTCCGTGTCAAGGATGACGGCAGCATTATCATCGAAGCGGATGTAGGTACCGTCGTTCCGCCGGATCGGTTTGCTGGTGCGCACGATCACGGCACGGACCACATCGCTCTTGGTCACTGCACCGTGCGGCGTGGCGGTTTTCACAGCAGCCACGACGATATCGCCGATGCCACCGTAGCGCCGCTTCGACCCACCGGTCACGCGGATGACTTGCAGTTCGCGCCCGCCGGTGTTGTCGGCGACTTTAAGACGGCTCTCTTGCTGGATCATGCTTGCGCCTCCACGTCGGTTACATCTTGCGTTTCGACGATCTGCGCAGTCACTTCCGCTTCACTCTGGCGGCTGATGATCTGCTCAACAACCCAGCGCTTCCGCTTGGAGATTGGCCGGCTTTCAACCATCAAGACTTCATCGCCAAGCCGGCAACCGATTTCATCGTGCACAAGGTAGTTCTTGCTCGATCGCAGCACCTTGCCGTAAAGCTTATGGCGGGAGGTGCGGTCGACCTGCACGGTCACGGTCTTCTCCGAATTAGTGCGCGTGACCACACCCGTCATTCTCCGTCGGGAGTTCTTCATGATGCACTTTCCTTCATCTCTTCAGCCTCCAGCTGGCGTTCGCGCAGGATCGTCGCAAAACGGGCGATCTCCTTGCGGGCGGTCCTCAGCTGGTTGTAATCTGTCAATTGTCCCGTCGAAAGCTGGAAGCGCAGCTTGAAATAGTTTTCACGCGCTTCATCCAATTCGCTTTTCAATCGCTCATCCGAGAATTCCCGGATCTCTGCTGGTTTCATTTGATCACCCTCCAAAACTGTCCTTGACCATGAATTTGGTCTTGATCGGCAGCTTGTGGGATGCAAGCCGCATCGCTTCCTGCGCGGCTTCCTCATCCAGCCCCGAGATCTCGAAGAGCAGGCGGCCGGGCTTGACGACCGCGACCCAGTGGTCGACTGCGCCCTTGCCCTTACCCATGCGCGTCTCAGCCGGCTTCTGGGTTACAGGTTTATCCGGGAAAATCCGGATCCACACCTTGCCGCGCCGGCGCATGAAGCGCACCAGCGCACGGCGGGCGGCCTCGATCTGACGGGCGGTGATCCACCCCGGTTCGAGAGCCTGCAGCCCGAAATCGCCGAAAGAAATCTCGTTGCCGCGCGTGGCTTTACCCTTCGTGCGACCGCGCATCTGTTTTCGATGTTTTACTCTTTTTGGCATTAACATACTTGCACCTCGTTGCAGACGTCGCTACGCCCTCGCTCAGAATCACTCACTGACGTAGACGTCCATCGCCTCTTGCTGCTCTTCATCCTCAGCAAGGATGTCGCCTTTATAAATCCATGCCTTAACACCGATGCGGCCGAACGTGGTCAGCGCTTCCGCCACGGCGAAATCGATGTCCGCTCGCAGCGTTTGGGATGGAACGCGACCTTCCATTTGCCATTCACGGCGCGCCATTTCAATGCCCGAAAGACGCCCGGAGCACATCACCTTGATGCCCTCCGCACCCTGGCGCATGGCCTGACTCACGGCCCGCGACATCGCACGGCGATGGCTGATGCGGCGCTCCAGCTGGTTGGCGATATTCTCCGCCACCAGCTTGGCATCCAGATCAGGATCCTCAATCTCGGCAATATCCAGCTTGACGGTCGTACCGGTCAGCTCCTGAATCCGCCGGCGCAGTTCCTTGACATTGGAACCTTTGCGCCCGATCACGATTCCAGGTTTAGATGTGTGCACTGTGATGTGCACGCTGCTCGGGAAACGCTCGATTTCAATGGTTGAGATCCCCGCCCGCGGCGTCGCTTCGTTAATCAAGTCGCGGATGGCGCGGTCCTCATGCAGCTGGTCGGCATATTTGTCAGGGGCGGCATACCAGCGCGAATCCCAGGTTTTATTGACCCCCAGCCGAAAACCGATTGGATGGACTTTACGGCCCATGCTTACTCCTTTCGAAGCCTTTCAAAAACGGGTTCGTAACCCGTGCTATCTTTCAACCTAAATGCCCTGTGGTTCGCGCTCACGCAGAACCACCGAAATGTGCGAGGAGCGACGCTTCAACGGTTTGAAGCGACCACGCGCACCGAAACGGCGCCAGTGACGGATCGGCCCTTTGTTGGCGATGATCTCGTCGACGATAAGGTCGTCCCGGCTCAAACCGAGGTTCTCCTCGGCGTTGGCCACGGCGGAGCGGATGACTTTATAAACTGGCTTGGCTGCCGCCTTGTTTGTGAACCGCAGGACGTCCAGCGCTTCGACAACCGGCAACCCGCGCACCAGATCCACCACCAGGCGAACCTTCTGCGGCGACATCGGGATAAACCGGGCTGTCGCTCGAGCTTCCAGGATATCCATCATTCCTCCACCGGCTGTGTCCGTGTCGTACGATCGCGCATCACATGGCCTCGGAATGTCCGGGTGGGTGCGAACTCACCCAGCTTGTGTCCGACCATATTCTCCGTGATGTAGATCGGGATGTGCCGGCGGCCGTCGTGGACCGCGATCGTATGCCCGACCATCTGCGGGAAGACGGTGCTCGCACGACTCCATGTGCGGATCACCTTCTTCTCGGCGCGCTCGTTCATATCTTCAACTTTTTTAAGCAACTTTGGGTCAATGTAAGGACCCTTTTTCAATGAACGTGACATATCTTTGCCTCCGTCGTCCTGTGCGCTGACCTAGCGCCGGCGTTTCTTTGAACGGTGACGGATGATGTACTTCTCCGTACGTTTGTTGTTGCGTGTCTTCTTGCCCAGCGTGGGTTTGCCCCACGGGCTCTTCGGGCTGGGCATGCCGATCGGCGAGCGACCCTCACCACCACCATGCGGGTGATCGCGGGGGCTCATCGCCGAGCCGCGCACTGCAGGCCGGAAGCCGCGGTGCCGCTTGCGACCCGCCTTGCCCAACTTGATATTGGCATGATCCGGATTGCCTACTTCGCCAACCGTCGCCGTGCAGCTCTGACGGATCCTGCGCACTTCCCCCGAAGGCAGCCGGATTGCGGCATAAGCACCCTCTTTGCCAAGCAGCTGCGCTGATGCGCCGGCTGCCCGCACAAGCTGCCCGCCCTTGCCCTCATGAAGCTCGATGTTATGCACCGTAGTGCCGAGCGGTATGTTCGCCAGCGGCAGGGTGTTTCCCGGGCGGATATCGACGTTCTTTCCGGCCAGAACAGTGTCTCCGACTTGCAGACCGAGCGGCGCGATGATGTAGCGCTTCTCACCATCAGCGTAATGAAGCAAGGCGATGCGTGCCGACCGGTTGGGGTCGTATTCGATCGTTGCGACTTTGGCGGGAATGTCGATCTTATCCCGTTTGAAATCCACCTGGCGGATGTGCCGTCGGGATCCGCCACCGCGGTGGCGAACGGTGATGCGGCCGGCGTTATTGCGGCCACCGCTGCGCTTCTTGCTCTTGAGCAGAGAACGCTCGGGTTCATCGTGAGTGATCTCCTCGAAGGTGTGACCGCTCATCCCTCTGCGTCCAGGTGACGTGGGTTTGTATTTCTTTACCGGCATCAGACTACCCCTTCAAACACGTCAATGCGGTCGCCAGGTGCGAGGGTGACAATCGCTTTCTTAAACCCTGACCGGCGGATTTGCATGCGGCGATTGCGCAAACTGCGCGAAATTTTCGCCGGCTGGTTCATCACATTGACCTTCTCCACCTTGACATCGAACAGGATTTCAACTGCCTCTTTGATATCCTGCTTGCTGGCTTTCCCATCGACCTCAAAAGCGTACTGGTTGAGCATTCCGCTCTGGTAGGCCGATTTCTCAGTGATGATCGGACGTTTCAATACGTCATAAATCGTAGGCATCTTTTCCTCCTACGCTCCCAGGTACCCCTGGATCATGTCTAACACGTCGAGCGGCATGATCACACGGTCGTACCCCAATAAATCGCGCACGTTCAAATAATCCGCTGAGAGCGTTTTAGCGCTTGGCAGATTACGAACAGACTTTTCAACGTTCACATCGTCCTTGGCCATAAGCAGCAATGCGCTCGAGTCTCCGACTAACTTCTGCAGCGTCTCAGCCATGACCTTGGTCTTTGGAGCTTCAACGCTCAACGCGTCGAGCAAGACGATCGATTTGTCCGCTGCTTTCACCGATAGCGCCGATCGCAGCGCAGCCCTGCGCATCTTACGCGGCATCTTCACGCTGTAATCACGCGGTCGCGGCGTATGTACTTTGCCACCGCCCACCCAGATCGGCGAGCGTCGAGACCCATGACGGGCCCGTCCGGTGCCTTTCTGGCGCCAGGGCTTACGACCTCCGCCACGCACCTCGCCACGCGACTTGGTCTTGTGCGTTCCTGCACGCGCATTCGCCATCTGACGGACCAGCGCCTGATGCATAAGGTCTTGCTTGATGGGCGCTTCGAAGATCGCCGCCGGTAGATCGGCGCTGTCGACCTTCTCGCCCTGCATGTTCAATACGTCTACTTTCATCGCTCACTCACTCCATCAGGCTCACTGCTTGCGTGCTTCTTTGATCACAACGACGTTACCCTTCGCGCCTGGCACGCTCCCGCTGACACCCAGCAGGTTGCGTTCCGGGTCGACCAGCTCAACACGCACGTTCTGAGACGTCTTACGCACCGAACCCATGTGTCCGGGACCGCGCGAGCCCTTGAAGACCCGCCCGGGGGTCGAGGTGGAACCACGTGAACCGGGTGCCCGTGTGCGGTCAGATTGACCGTGCGTGACCGGCTGCCGTTGGAACCCGTGGCGCTTGATACCACCCGCAAAACCCTTACCCTTGCTCACACCGGTGATATCGACGCGATCACCGACCCCGAAGACCTCGACCGTGAGCGTATCGCCCTCGTTGAGCTCTTCTTCTTTCTTGGCCCGGAATTCACGCAGGTACTTCAACGGTGGCAGGTCGTTGCGCTTCAGGTGTCCGATTTGCCCACCGGTGAGCTTTTTAGGCTTAACCTCACCGAACCCGAGCTGCACCGCCCTGTAGCCGTTCTTTTGCTGCGTGCGGATCTGGGTGACATAACACGGCCCAGCTTCGATGAGCGTCACCGGGATAAGGTTTCCCGTCTCGTCGAACAACTGGGTCATGCCGACTTTCTTTCCAATAAGCCCCTTCATACTTTGTCTCCTGTCGATTATCTCTTGACGGGACTGTCAGCCAGGGCTTCGGCTGCATCATCCCCGAACACCGGGCAGTCCGCCTGGTGGCTATGAAGTCGGTGGTTTCGCTTCACCCGCCATCCGTGCGCTTACCCAGTCTCGCAACGGATCAGCCACACTATTCTTGAAACCGTGTGGCCGGCTACATCATTTTTTAAATCTTGATCTCAATATCCACACCGGCCGGAAGATTCAGGCGCATCAGTGTGTCGATCGTCTTCGAATCAGGCTCAAGCACATCAATCAAGCGCTTGTGCGTGCGAATCTCAAAGTGTTCGTGCGAATCTTTATCGATAAATGTCGATCGTCGTACGGTGAAGCGTTCGATCTTCGTCGGGAGCGGCACTGGACCAACAACCCGTGCGCCGGTGCGCTCGGCCGTTTCGACGATGCGTGCCGCAGACTGGTCGAGCACACGGTGGTCGTACGCTTTCAATCGGATACGAATTTTCTGTTTGGCCATTGAGCACCTATTCTATGATCTCAGTGATCACACCCGCACCGACTGTCAGACCGCCTTCGCGAATCGCGAATTTCGAACCCTTTTCCAGCGCCACCGGCGTGATCAGCTCCACCGTCATGTTCACGTTGTCGCCTGGCATCACCATCTCCACCCCCTCCGGCAGCTCTATCGTCCCCGTCACGTCCAGCGTCCGAATGTAGAACTGCGGGCGATACCCGTCGAAAAATGCCTTGTGCCTGCCCCCCTCTTCCTTCGTCAGCACGTACACCTCGCCCAGGAACTTCGTGTGCGGCGTGATCGAGCCCGGCGCCGCTATCACCATCCCGCGCTCCACATCCTCCCGGTCGATGCCGCGCAGCAGCAGGCCTACATTGTCCCCCGCCTGCCCTGAATCCAGCGTCTTGTGGAACATCTCCACCCCTGTCACCACCGTGCTCTCGATCTTGTCCCTCAAGCCCACGATGTCTACATTGTCCCCCGTCTTCACCACCCCACGATCTATCCGCCCCGTCACCACCGTGCCGCGACCCTTGATCGAGAATACATCCTCCACCGACATCATGAACGGCTTGTCCAGCTCTCGCTCCGGCTCCGGGATGTACTCGTCTACCACCCGCAGCAGCTCCTTGATGCTCTCGTACTCCGGCGCATCCGGATCCTCACTGTCGCTCTCTAACGCCTTCAGCGCACTGCCCTTCACGATCGGAATCTCATCCCCCGGAAACTCGTACTCGTTCAACAGCTCGCGCAGCTCCAGCTCCACCAGCTCCAACAGCTCCGGGTCATCCATCATGTCCACTTTGTTCAAATACACCACGATCGACGGTACCTCCACCTGCCGCGCCAGCAGCACGTGCTCGCGCGTCTGCGGCATCGCCCCGTCCGGCGCCGCGACCACCAGGATCGCACCATCTACCTGCGCCGCACCCGTGATCATGTTCTTGATGTAGTCCCGGTGCCCCGGCATGTCCACGTGCGCATAGTGCCGCTTATCCGTCTCGTACTCCACATGCGCTATCGCAATCGTGATGCCCCGCTCTTTCTCCTCCGGCGCATTGTCGATCGAATCAAACGGCCGAAAGTCCGCATACCCCTTCAGCGCACTGTACTTCGTGATCGCCGCCGTCAGCGTCGTCTTCCCATGGTCGATGTGCCCCATCGTCCCTACGTTCATATGTGGCTTCGTTCGTTCAAATGTTTCCTTGGCCATAATTCCATTCTCCTTGAGCGTTCAAGAGTTACTGCTGGTCATTAGAGCCCTCAAAGGGATTTGAACCCTTGACCCCGTTCTTACCAAGAACGTGCTCTACCCCTGAGCTATGAGGGCGCGACCGAAACGGATGCATGCATCTGCTTTCCCAGGTGGGCGGTGACGGATTCGAACCGCCGTAGGCTTAAGCCAGCTGATTTACAGTCAGCCCCCGTTGGCCACTTGGGTAACCGCCCATGATCTGCCGCGCGCCGGCCGCCCCCTTGCACTTTGCTCGTCGCGGACCTGCTTTTTTGCAAGCCGACGACGGGAGTCGAACCCGTAGCCTACCGCTTACAAGGCGGTTGCTCTGCCATTGAGCTACGTCGGCATGACAACAAAACGCGCCACACTCGCTCGGCGCCGTTTGATTATACCAGACTCCTTGGCCGACTATGCCGAGGCAGTGTACCAAGATTCAAGTACATCGTCAATGTAACCCTTAAAAGTATGCCAGGAGCAGTTTTTAACTCCCAGAACCGACGAATTTCCGCTGCTCCCACACACGATAGAGCACGACCGATCCAGCTACCGCAGCGTTCAACGAAGCGACTGCACCACGCATGGGAATGCGTACCAGGAAATCGCAGCTCTCCTGCACCAGCCGCCGCATTCCGCTGCCTTCATGCCCCACGACAAGTGCGATCGGTCCAGACAAATCGACATCCTGAAGCGGGCGCGCCCCTTCTGATGCAGCCAGCCCGGCAACCCAGACTCCCTGTTCTTTCAAGGCGCGGATAGCCTGAGCGATGTTGTACTGAGCGATACGCACATGCTCGCTGGCGCCGGAAGAGGCGCTGACCACAGCCGGTGTAACCAACGCAGTCCGCTTGGTCGGGATGATGACGCCATGGACACCCACCGCTTCGGCGGTGCGCAGAAGGGTGCCCAGATTCTGTGGGTCCTGAACAACATCGAGCAGCAGGAGAAAGGGGTCTTCTACTGCCTCAGCAGCCTTATCGACGATCTCGTCCAGACTGCTGTAGCTGTACTCTGAAACCCGAGCCAGGATGCCCTGGTTGTTCTGGTGCTTGCGATCGAGATCCGTCCGGGGCAGCTGCAGCACCGGCAACTGGCGCTGTTCGGCAAGTGAGACGATCTCAGCCAGCGATCCACTTAGCTCCACCCCGCTGGCCAGTTGGATTTCCATAACATTTCGGTGTCCGGATCGCAAAACTTCCAGGACGGGATTGCGCCCGTAAATCCACTCGCTGCTACTCATCTCCGCCTCTCGATGCACAAATGAAAAGCGCCCCGAGCGCGGATCGACAGGGGCGCTTTGGATCCGCAATTATCTGGATCAGGTATGCCAAACGGTGCCGCCTTTGCTGTCCTCAATCGTCACCCCTAGCTCCGATAGACGCTCGCGGATGCTGTCGGCGAGGTCGTACTCTTCCCGTTCTCTCAGATCCCGGCGTACATCCAATAAAAGCTCGATAAACGGGCCGATTTCAGCTGTGGGCGTGTCGGGTTCCTGCTCGAGCTGTAAACCAAGAACTCCGCTCAACTCTTTCAAAGTCTTCTGTGCAGGGTCCAGCGCGGCCTGATCCGCACCGGACGAACGGGCCTGGTTGATCGCTTTTACCAGATCAAAAAGATGACCAAGCGCGCCGGCGGTGTTGAAGTCGTCATCCATCGCGGCGGTGAACTCCTGGCTGGCCTTCTCGGCCGCGGAGCGCAGTTCAGCAGCGGCCGTGCTGCCAGCATCCCCTTCCGGAATCGCTGGCCGCAGCGCACCCCTCAGGCGCGCCAGACCGGCCTCGGCCTGTTCGACGACCTCCTCGTTGAATGTGATCGGGCTTCGGTAGCTGGCGTTGAGGATGAGCAGACGCAGCGCGTCTGGTTCATGATCTTCCAGGAATGCATCCGCGCTGAGCACGTTCCCGGTTGATTTGGACATCGCCGCGCCGCTCAGCTGCATCATCCCGTTGTGCACCCAATACTTGGCAAATCTCTTCCCCGTGTAGCTCTCGGACTGGGCGATTTCGTTTTCATGATGGGGGAATATCAGATCGTTGCCGCCCCCGTGAATATCAATCTGCTCGCCCAAATGGTGCAGGCTCATCGCCGAACACTCGATGTGCCAACCGGGACGACCCAGCCCCCAGGGGCTCTCCCACGACGGCTCGCCCGGCTTAGTTGATTTCCAAAGGGCGAAGTCAGCCGGGTCCTCCTTGCGTTCATCGATCCCCAGGCGCGCTCCGGCACGCATGTCCTCCAGATCACGACGAGAGAGTCGGCCATAATCATCGTCCTTCGAGACCCGGAAGAACACATCCCCCTCCACCTCGTACGCGTAACCTTTCTCGATCAGACCTTCAATCACCTTGATGATCTGGTCTATTTCACCGGAGACGCGCGGGAACTCCTGCGCGGGCAGGATGTTCAGTTTCTCAATCAACTGGTTGTACTCACCAATATATTGATTGGCTAATTCCAGTGGTTGAAGGCCGAGGTCGTTTGCACGCAAGATGACCTTGTCGTCCACATCGGTGTAGTTCATCACATGCTCGACTTCATAACCACGATATTCCAGGTAGCGGCGGATGACGTCGAAAACGATGGAAGACATGGCGTGTCCCACATGGGCTGAGTCGTAGACGGTGGGACCACACACATACATTCGAACCTGTTTATCCTGCAGAGGTTCAAATGGCTCTTTCTGACGCGTCATCGTGTTGTAAATCTTCAATGTCATCGCTGTTACTCCGCCGCTTGCTTATTAAACTCGCCCAGATCTGGCTTGGCGAAGATCATCCTGCCAGCTGCAGTTTGCAGCACTTTCGTCACCGTGACCGGGATTACTCGATCGATGTAATCTTTGCCGTCCTCGACAACGACCATCGTTCCATCATCCAGATAGCCCACGCCCTG
>JASFUN010000011.1:0-11366 GCA_050050255.1 Anaerolineales bacterium
TCTTCACCGCCAAACCAAGAATCGGTTCAATGGTTATTTTGGTCCCTACATCACGTACGAGCACTTTGCAAGCCAGACGGTTGACGCCATTAATGCGCACCGCGTCCGATCCACAAACGCCGTGCGCGCAGGAGCGACGGTAGGAGAGCGTGCCGTCCTGGTACCATTTAACCCGGTTGAGCAGGTCGAGGACCTGATCGTTGCGTTCCGCTTCGACCTTGTACGTCTCGTAATGCGGCTTTTTATCCGTCTCCGGGTTGTAGCGCAATATCTTCAGCGTAACTTCCATCAGAGCTCTCCTAGTAGACTCGCTTCTTGGGCTCGAAACGCGTCATCGTCACCGGCTTATACTTCAACTCCACGCCCTCTTCGTCCATAAAGGCCATTGTGTGCTTCATCCATTGCTCGTCTTCGCGTTCGGAATAGTCATCGCGCGCGTGTGCGCCACGGCTTTCCTTGCGATCAAGCGCCGATTTGGCAGTCACTTCGGCAACGTCGAGCAGGCAGCCCAGTTCCCATATCTCCAGGACATCCGTGTTCCAGATTTTGCCGCGGTCCCCTGCGCGCACGTGTTTAAAACGCTCCTTAAGCTCACGGACCTTGTCCAGCGCCTTGCTCATGCCTTCTTCGGTTCGAAAAACGCCGACGTGATCGAACATGACTTCCTGCATTTCCTTACGCAGGTCGGCGGCGTTCTCCTTGCCGTCGCCCTCGGTCAGTTGCTCAAGCTGGCGGCGTACATCTGCGGTAGGGTCCTCCGGGAGCGGGACGTAATCCGCCCCCTGCGCGTATTCGGCGGCGTGCTGCCCGGACACCTTTCCAAAAACGACAATATCGAGCAGCGAATTCGTCCCGAGACGGTTTGCTCCGTGGACCGATACACAGGCCACCTCGCCGGCTGCATACAGACCGGGGATGAGTTTATCGGTCTCGTCTGCGAAGACCTGACCGTTGATGTTCGTCGGGATGCCGCCCATGGCGTAGTGAGCCGTTGGCTGGACGGGCATCGGCTGGGTCACGGGATCGACATCCATGTATGTTCGGCAGAAATCGATGATGTCCGGAAGCTTCGCTAATATGTCACCCGCGGTGACCTCATAGGGCGAACCGTCGGGGTACGTACGCCCATCAAGCTTGGCGTATTTGTTCACCGTCTCCGGGCGCACATCAAGGTAAAGGTAGCGTTTGCCGTTGATGCCCCTACCGGCCTGCATCTCGAGGTACATCGCACGGCTGACTACGTCCCTCGAAGCCAGATCTTTCACGGTGGGCGCGTACTCATCCATAAAGCGTTCGCCCTTGTCGTTGATCAGCACGCCTCCTTCGCCGCGCACCCCCTCCGTGATTAAAATCCCCATGCGGTAGATTCCTGTTGGGTGAAACTGGAAGAACTCCATATCCTCTGCCGGGATCCCCCGACGCAGCGTGATGGCCACGCCGTCCCCGGTGTATGAGTGGGCGTTTGAAGTGATCTCCCACACCCGTCCCCAGCCACCGGTCGCAAAAATGACCGCTTTAGCGTGGAAAGTATGTATCTCGCCCGTGTCCAACTCGACCGCCACGACGCCGCAAGCCTTACCATCCTTGATAATCAGGTCAAGGACCTGGAATTCGTCAAAGAACTTAACCTTGTTCTTGATGCACTGCTGGTAGAGCGTCTGCAGGATCATGTGTCCGGTGCGGTCCGCCGCGTAGCAGGCCCGTCGGACCGGTTTGCCGGTCTCGTTGTTGGTGTGCCCGCCGAACGGCCTTTGCGCGATGCGACCCTCTGGGGTGCGGTTGAAGGGCAAACCCATGTGTTCCAGGTCATAGACGGTGTGAACCGCTTCCTGGCACATAAACTCGATGGCGTCCTGGTCGCCGAGGTAGTCGCTGCCCTTCACCGTGTCGTACGTATGCCACTCAGGTTTGTCTTCCTCCTCGCTCCCCAGAGCGGCGCCGACGCCTCCCTGGGCAGCTCCAGTGTGTGAACGCACGGGGTAAAGCTTGCTGAGCACGGCGGTTTTAGCACCTTTGGAGGCGCTCAGTGCGGCCATCAAACCTGCGCCGCCGGCTCCAACGATAACGACTTCATATTGATGCTGCATGAAGCACTCTCTCCAACTCGATTGTGGTTTGTCTATGAGGCCAACACGACGTAAATGGCGACGATGATCGCGGCAATTAGGACGAGCAATGTCAGCCCGCGCAGAAAGGCGATCACGAGAGGGCTCTTGATGTAATCCTCGAGCACCATGCGCAGCCCATTAAAACCGTGCACTGTAGCCATAAAGATCATCAACATGCTGAATATCTGCCAGAACGCATTGGACCATCCCGGAGTGACGCTCGGGATGTCGCTGTTAATCACATGGTTGGGGTTGGGGAAAAACATCCAGCGGAACGCACCGGGCATATCCAGGTATAGGCGGCCGCCCATGGCAAAAGCGACCCCCATGCTTATGGCGCCAAACAACATGAGCCCCAGTCCGGATATGCGCGTGAAAAGCCACATGCCGTATTCAAAAGAACCTGCGGATCGAATGGATTGTGGTGTTCTCATCAGATACCTTGCCCCTCTACGATCCCGCCAGAGCGTTGCGCACCATGATGAAAACCGGGAGCGCATACGCCGGGATAAAGATCAACCATTGCAGCCAGATTAATTCTTTCTGGTAGCGGATCAAGCCCGGGAAAAGATCCATGAGCGCCACCCTGGAGCCGTTGATGGCATGAAAGAGGACGCTGAAGTATACGAAGATCTGGAATTGCCAGGATTCGTAGACCGCGTTGACCGTGAAGGCTAGATCGCTGCCGAACTGCTGTCCAAAAAATGAGACCACAACGTGGGTGCCTACAAAGAGAAGAATCCCGAGGCCGGTGATGCGGTGCAGGGCCCAGTTAAGCATTCCCTGCCTGCCCTTATAACGTACACCGGACCATAGACTGACGCGTCTGCTAACCGCCATACTGCCTCCGTAGAGTCGCTGAACCGGATCGAATGAACAGACTACGTTGATTATACAGGCAGGTACACTACACCTGCCAGAGACGCCTGTCAACGATTTCCACGTAGTCCTTCTCCCTCATCCTTCCTGCCTTCATGTGATAGGGTTCACTTTCAGATTCAATACCCAAAGTGTAAAATTGTGATACTTTATGCAATGTAGTCCAAGGTGCGGGGGCGGCATTCGTCGCCCCCGCGCGCATCTTGGAGGTGCACATGGCACACGAGAGTCACGAGTACGGCCTCAGCCGGCGGAGTTTCGTCACCGGGGTCGTGAGCATTCTGGGCGGCATCATTGCTGCTGTCGTCGGCCTCCCCGCGATTGGATATCTGCTCTCGCCCAGCATCCGCCGCCAGGGGACCACAGATGAATGGGTCCAGCTGGGCAACGTGGATGATCTGCAAACAAACATCCCCAAGCTCTTCGCTTTCACCCGCACCCAGCAGGTCGGCTGGGAACGCAGCGCTCAAAGCTATGGCATCTACGCGATCCGGAAGCCGAACGGTTCGATCGATGTCTTCTCCAACATCTGTACCCACCTGAGCTGCCGCGTGAGTTGGAAAGAGGATCAAGATATATTCCAATGTCCCTGCCATGACGGCCGTTTTGCAATCGATGGATCTATCATCTCCGGCCCCCAACCACGGCCGCTAGATGAATTTGAGCACAGGATCGAAAACGGAACTCTGATGATCCACCTGACCGCGGAGGCGTAAATTGGCTACTCGATGGTTACACTGGCTGGATGAACGACTCGGTTTGAGCGCAGTTTACGACACCGTGCTCGACCGCAAGGTCCCCAAAGTGAACTGGGCCTTTACACTGGGAAGCGCCACGCTGTTCCTGGCGGTCCTGCAAGCAGCAACGGGGATCTTCTTGACCGCTTATTACGTCCCCCACCCGGATCAAGCTTACGACAGCATCAACTACATCATGAACGATGTCGCTTTCGGCTGGTTGATCCGGGGGATTCACCACTGGGGTGCCACGTTGATGGTCATCGTCGTATTCCTGCACATGCTGCGGACTTTCTTATACGGCGCCTATAAATACCCGCGTGAGGTCACGTGGATCACGGGAGTCTTCCTGCTGCTCGTCACGCTCGGCATGGGCTTCACGGGTTACCTGCTCCCCTGGAATCAACGCGCTTACTGGGCGACTACTGTTGGCACCTCGATCACGGAGACGATCCCCTTCATCGGACCTTTCATCAACAACGCTTTGAGGGGCGGTTCGGAGCTCTCAACGCTGACGCTGGTGCGTTTCTTCAGCGCGCATATATGGATGCTGCCCGCAGCACTGTTTGGATTAATTGGCGTTCATATCTACCTGGTCATTCGACTCGGCATCAGTCACGTCCCGGACAAAGACGAATAGGAGCTCCAACGTGGAAGCCGAACAGAAACAACGCTACAAAGAACGTTACGAGGCCGAGAAGCAACACGGCGTGAAGTTCTTCCCTGACATCATTTACAAGGACATGATCGTGTCCTTCGGGATCTTCCTGCTGCTGGTCGGTTTGGCGACTTTCATCGGCGTTAAGCCCGAACCTCCGGCCGATCCAAACGACACCAGCTACATCCCCCGGCCGGAATGGTATTTTCTATTTCTGTTCCAGATGCTCAAGTACTTCCCGGGCGCCATCGAATGGGTCGGGACGACCGTCGTGCCGGCTGTTGCGGTGTTGGCTTTGCTGCTGTTGCCGTTCTACGACCGCAGCCCGTTCCGCCACTGGAGCAAACGCAGGGTCGGAGTCGCCATTATGAGCCTCACGGTGGTTGCCATCGTCGTGCTCACGGTGCTGGCCGCGGTCACCACGCCTCCGCAGGAGGAATTTACCGCCGCTGGATCCATCGCCGAGACCGTGCTCGCCGGCCAGGACCTGTACTCCATTGAGTGCGTGGAGTGTCACGGACCCGAAGGCGAGGGCGGGGAGATCACAACCGTGGAGGGCCTCGAGGGCGTCTTCGTTGACCCGTTGAACGCTCCCGATTTCATCTACACGCGCACCGACGACACGATTTTCAACGTGATTGATTATGGGCAGCAGGATCTCGGCATGCCGCCCTTCGGGCTTGCCTACGGCGGTGAGTTAGAGCGCTCGGAGATCGATGCCATCGTAACCTTCATGCGCTACACCTGGGACGATCGCGTCGAGATCCCAGAAGAAGCGGTCGGCGGCGGCGTGCCTGAACTGGCCGAGGGCCAGATCCCGACCTATGTCGAGTTCATCGAACCGATGGTTCGTCGGACCTGCCTCTCCTGCCACCGCGAAGGCAAGAAGAACAACAACTACCTGATGGGCTCCTACGAGGAAATCCTTAACGGCGGCGATAACGCTCCGAATGTGATCGCCGGTGATCTGGGCAGCAACTTGATCCGCATGCTGCACCGTGAGGATATCGATGCCGGCGGTCCGATGCCACCCTCCAGTCCGCTCAAACCAGAATGGATTGAGATCTGGGAGCGCTGGGTGCTGGCCGGTATGCCTGAAACGCCCGAAGACGTCGCGACGCCGACGCCTGAAACAACGGTGCCGGCAGAGGAGACCCCTGCCCAAGAAGGCACTGTTGAATCTACAACCGAGGTGACAGCGCAGGCTACAGCTACACCGTAGGCGAGGTTTTTGAGCGAAGAATCGCACAGGGGCTGGGTTAACCCAGCCCCTGTTGCTTTTAATGAATAGCCCTGGGTTTCACGGCAGGCGCCAGAAGTTCAGCCCGTCTCTTGATTCGCCCGAGCCCAAGAAAAGCGAATACTGACCGGGCTTTAACGAGCTTCCCGATGGATCGGTGGTGAGACAGTAACTGGCTGCCAGAATATTGGGAAAAGAGAAGCGTCCGGAGCTGTCGGACTGTGCCGAGTAGCCCACCATCCCACCAGGGCAGGATCCGACTCTCAGGACAAGGTTGATGCCGCTGAGCCCGTCATCGCTTTCGTCGGCATCACGCCGGCCGTTGCCGTTTACATCAATAAAGGTCCACCCGGCCACGGACGCAGGTGCGGGCGTCGGCGTCGGCGGCGCTTCGAGCATCGGCAACCGGGTCGGATCACCAAATATCGTCGCGTAGCGGTCCCAGAGCCAGCAGGTTCTCCCCGGTCGATCGGGGTTATTCACGATGAAATAGCCAGGTACATTCGAGCGCGCCACGACCTGGGTGCGCTCCCCGACTAATAGGGCGCCCACGTAATCGAAGTTGATATTGGGACCCGAGCGGCAGTTTGTGTCCACGCTGACCTCCACCTCTATCTCTATGGATTCCAGGGTAGGGGTCGTGGTGGGGGTCAAAGACGCAGATGATCGCGCCTGGGTTGTTGTCGGTTGGTCGGTCTCATTAGCAATGGACGTAGGCGCGCGCTCCCCTCCCTGCATCGCCTGGACTGTTTCGGCGGCGAGAGCATCGAGAACCGCCGCCGTTTCGGTGGCGGATCGGCTGTCCACCGCAGGCATCTCCCCCAGCGTCGAGCAGCCTGCAAGCGCGAGCACCGCGAGCGGAACGAGAAGCAATCCTGATTTATAACCAAAACGGTTCTTCATAATGTACGAACCACCTGAGAGACTCTCATTATGCCACTACTTTTTATCACGTTGCCCGATTCTACGCAGCGCGGCCACTTCCAATCCGAGTGAATCAGCCTGCTCAAGCGCGGTCTCCAGGCGTTCAGGCGCGCTGCGACCGAGCGATCTATGCTCGGGGTTAACCCGGCATATTTGCGTCAGCCGCTTCCACATCGCTTGGCTGTCAAACTTCTTTCCGGAACGTGCTTCCTGCAGGTTCAGGACATCCTTGAAGACGCTCCTGGTCAATTCGAGATGGTCATCGAGAAGCGCTCCCACGGCCTCGGCGCCCTCCAGCCCGGCGATGTTAATCGTGAGTATGAACAGGTTTTTCATAACCAGTTCTTCAACCAGCTCATCGAAATCATCCAAAACCTGAACGCGCAGGTCGAGCGTGGCGAGCGTCGCCTCCAGGAGTCCTGACATTGGTCCGTATACGGTCGAGGGGACCAGCGGCTTAATCGGTCGGCGGAACTTTTTCTCAAACCAGACCGAGATCACCGTGGGGTCGACGATCCCATGCATCTGCCAGTCAGACGGCAGGAGTTCATTCTGAAGCAGCCCTACCCTGTCCTTCCAGCGCAGCGGCATCTCCTCCAGCACCCCGGCGAGATCCTGTTTGGCGACGGCGACGAGCACCAAGGCCGGCTGTTTAATCTCTTCGGAAATTGAGCGCAGCGACATATCGTGCAGGACTGGAAAGACCGGATGACCAACGCGGAGCAAACCCCGCGCGAAGACCCCGCCCATCTGCCCGATTCCAACAACGACAACCGGCTCTTTCATACCACTCTCCAGCATAATGACGGCGTTGCCTCGATTATACATAGCCGCCAGCGCAGCATTACCAGTATGAAGCAAAAGTCATGTCGACAAATTGCTCATGCCGTGGGTATCATAGTAGGCATCTTATGCGCAAATACATGCAGTGGACATCCAAGTTCATCCTGCGATATGCCTTGATCATCATCGCACTTACCATCGGCTGGGTTGCCGCCAGCGCGGATTCGGGCTGGCAGCAGATCGTGGATGGAATCGATTATCACGCATACACGTTGGCAGGACCCACCCGGGTTTTTGTGACGCGCATGCAGCTCGACAATCCCAACGTCATCCTTGAAAGCGGCCTCGCTGGTGGAACGGTCGGAGATGGGTTTGAAACCGTGAGCAGCATCGCCAATCGATATGATGGCACGATCAACACCTGGAATGGGTACTGGGGCACCCGCAGCGATGTCGTAGCGGCGATCAACGGCTCGTATTTCGATCTGGAAACCGGCATCGCTGATGACGGCGTCATCCAATCTGGCTGGTATGTCTCCCAGTTCCACGACCTCGGTGGGCTCAGCGGTCTTGTGTGGAAGAACGATCGCTCGTTGTTCATCGGCTCTTGCGTATATCATCGCGAGGGCTCGCAATTCATACGCAACGTAACCGAGGGGACGGAGCTTGCCCTCGACGGGCTAAACCGGAATGTCCGCAAAGGCGAAGTAATCCTGCTCACACCTCAATTCGGGACGCGCAGTTTTGGAGGCAGCTTTACAGAGGTATTGATTGAGATGACTCAGCCAGCCGGGCTCCTGCCCGGCAGTAAGTCTTCAATCGGCGTCGTGCGCGAAATTCACGATCACGGCGGACAATTCACGATCCCCTTCGATCACGTCGTCCTTTCAGCGCGTGGAGACAGTCGTGATGCACTGCAAAGTGCAATGAATGTCGGTGACGTCGTGGGGCTCGAACTGGAGATCACTCATCTTGATGAAGATTGCAGACGCTCCAATTCGGATTCCTGGGCAAACGCATACACGAGCGTAGCCGGAAACTGGGTTTTCCTGCGCGATGGCGAAGTCTTCGTAGACGATGACCGGGGGGCGACGATACGCAACCCGCGCACAGCGCTTTGCTACAACGATAGCTACCTCTACTTCGTCGTTGTCGACGGACGCGACGAATCGTACAGCCGCGGCATGACGATCCCCGAGCTAGCCTCTTTCTGTCAGGAGCGGCTTGAGGCATCCTGGGGCGTGAATATGGACGGCGGAGGCTCGTCCACGCTTTGGGCCGATGGGAATGTTAAGAACAACCCTTCCGATGGGCATGAGCGCGGCGTGGCAAATGCGTTGATGATGGTGCTCCTGGAACCCAAGGAATCGTCCAGGCGCTTCGATACCGGCCAATCCGTGCATTCGCGCTACCCGACCAATGTCCATCTTGGGCCAGGATTAAATTACCCGGCTATCGCCTCCGTTGACAGCCACGCTGACGCCACGGTCACTTTCCACATGAATCAATTGAACGGAATATTCGCCACAGGCACCAACTGGTGGAAGGTAGACTTTGGGGGGCTGGTCGGCTGGGTCAACGAATCAGCGTTGGCTGAGAACAAGTGAGCATGCGATGCGCTGACTGCCCCCACATTCCCTGACATCACAGTGGGCGCAGCCCGGTTGACAGCACCGTGCTTACGCTCTAAGATTGCATAAACCGCGGGTCACAGGGGGTGACCATGACCCAGCTCAAAATTCACGCTCGTCCGGCGCAGCGATT
This sequence comes from Anaerolineales bacterium, assembly GCA_050050255.1. Taxonomy (GTDB): domain Bacteria; phylum Chloroflexota; class Anaerolineae; order Anaerolineales; family E44-bin32; genus E44-bin32. The sequence continues at coordinate 9,094 of JASFUN010000011.1, forward strand.
GATGTGTGCCGGATTGTTGATCCTGAGTGCCGCAGTCCCTCGGCAAACCGTCCGCAAAGAAAGTTCCCCAACACCGACAGTCTCATCCTCAGCACCCGCTACAACCGAGTCAACCCCATCTGCGACAGCTGACGCTTCACCGACACACGCCCTGACTCCGACGGTCACTGCCCAGACAGAGACGCCGACCGCGGAGCCATCTCAAGCCCCTCCGCCGGCTTCACCAACGGAAGCGACGCCCACGGGTTCAACCCTCACGCCCACTCCAACGGTCACTGCCACCCTGGCCCCCTCTCCCTCTGCGCAGCCTTCCCCCACCGGCACAAGCACCACGTCCCCCACCCCGACGATCACCCCACAACCAACGCCGACGGCAAGCCCGACGCAGTCTGACACGGCGACCTCCAGCCCGCCTACTTTCCCGCCGCTGTCGCTGTTGATCAGTGAAATCGCATGGGCTGGAACAATCGCTTCAGCTCATGATGAGTGGATCGAACTGCATAACCCCGGCGACCAGCAGATCAACCTCGAAGGGTGGTTATTGACCGATGGCGATGATATCGCCGTCCACTTGCACGGCACAATCGCGGCGTTCAGTTTCTTGCTCTTAGAGCGTTCGGACGACAATACGGTCGCAAACATACCCGCCGACCAGATCTACGCTGGCAACCTTAACAACAGTGGTGAACGCCTAGAACTGCTCGACCCTTCCGGCTTCCTGATCGATTCCGCCAACCACAATGGGGACAATTGGCCGGCCGGTGAGGCGGGATCACGCCTCTCCATGGAGCGCCTGGGTGGGGATGACCGGCCTGGCAATTGGAGTACGTTTCCGGGCTATGGCGGTAACGGCGTGGATGATGACGGACACCCGATTGGCGGCACGCCGCGCCAGCCCAACGCGATCTGGTTCCCGCCGGAACCCAGCCCCTCTATAACCGCAAGCCCATCTCCTACGCCAGCAAATCCCGGCGGTACCCCGGCCCCCGTACGTTCAATCCTCATCAATGAGCTCGCGTGGTCAGGGACCACGGCAAGCGCGAGCGACGAGTGGATCGAGCTCAGGAACAGCACGGCTCTCTCCGTCGATCTGGCGGGCTGGAAACTCACTGACGGAAACGACATCAACGTAACGCTCAACGGCAGCATCGCCCCAAACGGCTTCTATCTGCTCGAGCGCACGGACGACACCAGCATCAACGATGTCGCTGCAGATCAAATCTACAGCGGCAGCCTTCGCAACGGCGGTGAACACCTGCGCCTGCTTGATCCCGGGGGTGCGCTCATCGACAGCGCCAACCAATCGAATGGGTCGTGGCCAGCGGGCAACGCCGACAGTCACGCCAGCATGGAGAGGAGGGGAGGACAGGACACTCCAGGAAACTGGGGGACCTTCACCGGGTACTTCGGAATAGGCCATGACGCCTCCGGGAACGCCATCCAGGGTACCCCGCGCGGGACAAACTCGCTCCACTTTCCAACGCCACAGCCCACCTGGATACCCGGCAAGGTCGTGATCAATGAACTGCTCATCCGCCCCCATTATGACTGGCAGGGTACGGGAGGCGTGAGCCCGGACGACGAATTCATCGAGTTGATAAACCTCGGTCCTTTCCCGGTAAACCTGAATGGCTGGGCTCTCGACGATATCCCTGGGGCTGGCTCGGCCCCCTTCAAGCTGCCAGGCAGGACAATCCAACCAGGTGAGCTCACCGCCTTCTTTCGATCAAAAAGCCACATCTCACTAAATGATTCCGGGGACACCGTGCGCCTGCTCGATCCCTCCGGAAAGGTGATCGATTCGATATCTTATTTGCGCATACGCGCCGCAAATCTATCCTACGGTCGCTTTCCAGATGGTTCGAATAACCTCGTCTACGGCCTGTGGCCAACCCCGCGCGGTTCGAATCTGTTGTTCGTTGAGGTCCTTGAGGCTGTTCAAACCAGGACCCGGCGCGTGTGCTCAGGGCAAAGTCTTGCCGGGTTGAGGACACCCCGCTTAATGCGCCCGGGCATCCACCAGGTTTTTGTGCGTGCACCGGCCCAGATCCACTGCCCAGTCAGCGCCACGATCGCCGCAATCGACACAATGCCGAACCACCGTTTTCACTAGAGCAATCCAGAATATGCTCTCAAAAGCCTGACATTTAACACAATTACCTTGACAAGTGGGGTACATAACCCAGACAAATGGACGTTGTTAACCATTTCTTAAGAAGGAAGGTGTAAAATTAAGCATAGAAATGGAGGGCAATATGACTGATATAGTGCAT